>DATFVB010000062.1 GCA_035260525.1 Thermoanaerobaculia bacterium | reverse complement strand
TCGCAACATCATGAAAGGGCTCCTGGCGCGGAGTGTACATTGCTAATATCATCCTCGATGGCCTTCCCTCGCCGATTCTCGGGGCCCAAAACCCTTTTCTTCGCGGCCGTGATCGCGGCCGTGCTCGCGGGTTTCGCGCTCCAGATGGCGCGCGGCGTCTGCCCGGTTCCGTGATGGAGGGCGCGGCGCGCGCGGACGCTCCGGACACGGCCGCGGGCTGCTTCCACTGCGGGCTCGCCGTTCCGGCAGGCGGGCGATGGCGCGGAGAGGTCCTCGGGAGGATGTGCGAGTTCTGCTGCGGCGGTTGTCTCGCGATCGCGGAGGCGATCGGCGGCGGCGGTCTCGCCGACTACTACCGATTGCGGACGGTCTCCGCGCCGACGGCGGGGTCCGGCGATGCCGTCGACGACGACCGCTTCTTCGATCGGGAGGATCTCCAGGAGACGTTCGTGCGCCGCGTGGGGCCGCATCGCGAGGCCTCGCTCTTCATCGAGGGGGTGCGCTGTCCCGCGTGCCTGTGGCTGAACGAACGCCGTCTGCAGGCCGTGCCGGGGGTCGTCGAAGCGGTCGTGCCGTACGCCGGGACGACGGCGCGCGTGCGGTGGGACCCGTCCCGCGTCGCGCTCGGGGCGATCCTCGCGGCCGTCCGGGAGATCGGCTACGAGGCGCGGCCGATCGACGCTCGCCACCGGGAAGGGCTGTCGGAGGAAGCGGCGCGGCGCGACGCGGCGAGCCTCGTGTTCGCCGGAGTCGTCGGGATGATGGTCATGAACCTGGCGCTCGCCGCCTACTTCATGGGAGTCCCGGACGGCGCCGGGCGGATGCCGCTCTGGGAGTCGTTCGGCCGCTGGGCCGGCCTCGGGGCGTCCGCGCTCCTGCTGGCGTACCCGGGCCGGGAGTTCTTCGCCGGCGCCTGGCGCGACCTCCGCTCCCGGCGCGCCGGGATGGACGTCCCGATCGCGATCGGGCTCCTCGCGGCGTGGGTCGGCGGCGCCGCGGCGACGGTCGCGGGACGAGGCCCCGTCTATTTCGACGCGATCGCGATGCTCGTCTTCTTCGTCCTGCTCGCGCGCGCGTTCGAGACGCGGGCGCGCCTTCGCGCCGCCGCCGTGCTCGACCGGTTCGCCGTGATCCGGCCCGCGCGCGCGAGGCGCGTCGACGCGGCGGGGGAAGTCGAGACGGCCGCGCTCGACCTCGCGGCGGGCGACGTGATCCGCGTGTTCCCCGGCGAGGTCGTCGCCGCCGACGCCGTCCTGCTCGAAGGGACGTCCGCCTTCGACGAGTCGGTCGTCACGGGCGAGCCCGCGCCGCGCCGGCGCGCTCCCGGCGACGCCGTCGTCGCCGGCAGTGCGAATCTCGACCAGCCGGTCCTCGCACGGGTCACGCGCGCCGGCAGCGACTCGACGCTCGGAGAGATCCACCGGCTGCTCGAGCGCGGCCTCGCTTCCCGGCCTCCGTCGGCGCGGATGGCGGACCTCCTCGCCGCGGGGCTCGTCGCCGTCGTCCTCGTTCTCGCCGCGGCCGCGGCGGCGTTCTGGGCTTTTCGGGATCCATCACGGTCGCTTGCGGCGGCCGTCGCGGTCCTCATCGTGACGTGCCCCTGCGCGCTCGCGCTCGCGACACCGCTCGCCCTCGCGGTCACGGCGGGAAGGCTCCTCCGGGAGGGGGTGCTCCCCGCGCGGATGGCGGCGGTCGAGGAGCTCGCGGCCGCGGACACCGCGGTCTTCGACAAGACGGGAACGCTCACGGGGCCGGCGCTCGTTCTCGAGAGCGTCTCTCTCGCCGGAGGCCTCGGCCGCGCGGAGGCGCTCGGGATCGCGGCGGCCCTCGAAGCGGGCTCTTCGCATCCGGCGGGGCGCGCGCTGCGCGCGTCGGCGCGGGCTGCGCCCGTCGTCCCGTGCGGCGTCGAGCGCCATCCGGGGATGGGTGTTGCCGGCACCCTCGAGGGAACGCGCTGGCGGCTCGGATCGCCGGAGCTCGCCTTTCCGGAAGGGTGCGGCGCGTTCGACTCCGAGATCGCCGCCGCCCGCGCGCGCGGCCGGGTGGTCGCGTGTCTGACGGACGGCGCAAGCCGCTTCGCCCTCTTCGTGCTCGCCGAGGAGCTTCGTCCGGGCGCCGAGACCCTCGTCGCACAGCTCCGCCGCGCCGGCATCCGTCGAACGGTCCTGCTCTCGGGCGACGCGCCGGAGCCGGTCGCGAGGATCGCCCGTGCCCTGGGTTTCGACGAATGGCGGGCGGGGATGCGGCCGGCGGACAAGCTCTCCTGGGCGACCGGCCGGCGCGGCTCGGCGCCGCTCCTCTTCGTCGGCGACGGGTTGAACGACGCGCCGGCGCTGGCCGCCTGTGGAACGTCGGTCTCCTTCGAGGAGGCGCCCGCGCTCTCCCGTCTGACGAGCGACTTCGTGATCCTCGGCGGCAGCCTCGCCCCGCTCGCCGCGGCGCGGCGCCTGGCCCGGCGGTGCCGCCGCGTCCTCGTCCAGAACGTCGCCTGGGCGCTGGCCTACAACGCTCTTTTCGTTCCCCTCGCGGCGGCGGGGCTCCTCCCGCCGTGGGAGGCCGCGCTCGGGATGTCGGCGAGCTCGGTCGTCGTCGTCCTCAATTCGCTGCGGCTCGCGCGCGGCTGACCGGGACGGTCATCCGGTGGAGGCCGTGCCCGAGATGCTCGCGCACCTGCGGGATCCGGGCGAACCCGATCAGCCCGAGCAGGACGACGAAGACTCCGGCGGCGAGCCGCACGCGAGGCCGGCGCGTGAGCCGGCGGAGCTTTTCCGCAGCGAGGCCGGCGGCGAGGAGGTTCGGGAGCGTGCCGAGACCGAATGCGCCCATCACGGCGGCGCCCCGCGCGCCGCTCCCGGAGACCGCCGCCGTCGCGAGCACGCCGTAGACGAGGCCGCAGGGGATCCAGCCCCACGCGAGGCCGACCGCGAACGCCCGGAGCGGACTCTCCGCCGGGGACAGGCGGGCTCCCGCGCGGACGAGGGCGCGCCAGAGCACCGCGCCTCCCTTTTCGAGGAAGGCGACGGTGTTTCCGGCGCCCGCCAGGTACAGGCCGAGCAGGACGATCATGGTGTTCGCCGCGAGAAGCAGCACGAGGCGCGCGGAGAGCGCCCGGCCGTAGAGGAGGCCCAGGCTTCCGACGCTTCCGGCAATCGCGCCGGCGATCGTGTAGCTCGCGATCCTTCCCCCGCTGTAGCCGAGCTGCCGCAGGATGCCGCGCGGCGGGCGGCGGGCGGGAAGGCCGCCGGCGGAGATCGGCCGGACGTTGAACGCCGCGACGAGCCCGCCGCACATCACCGCGCAATGGACGCCGCCGGCGAGCCCGACGAGAAACGCGGTGACGGCCATCTCGGGCATATCCCCGCGTATAATCGCGCAAACCACTCCGGAAACGCACGGAGGATTCATGGAGCGTGACCGATCGGACGAGCAAGAGATCCTCGCGCAGGCTCCGAGAGGGACCTTCGCGCTGATGCTCATCGTCGGGTTCCTGCTCTTCGCCGGCTGGGCCGCTCTCTACTTCGGCCGCTTCCTCGCCGACGGCCCGGTGCGCTGAAAGGGCAACGGTGCACGTTCACCGGCTCGAGAAGCGCTGGGCGGCGATCGCGGTTCTCCTCGTCGCGGTGATGATCGGCATCGTCGTCTACACGGCGGTCGCCATGGGCATCCACCCTCCGAGCAACGTCGAGACGATCGACTCGACCCGGCTGCACCTGACGCCCGAGTTCGCGGAGGACCATCTCGGCGTGCGCCGGGAGAAGGACGGCACCGTCGTCGCCCGCCTCGTCATGGCGCGCTTTCACGTCGTGCCGCAGGAGCTCACGCTGCCGGCCGGAACGCCGATCGTCATCCGCGCCGCGAGCGCCGACGTGCTGCACGGCCTGCACGTCGCCGGCACGAACATCGGCACCCAGGTCGTCCCCGGCTACGTCTCGGAGGTGCGCACGACGATCGACTTCGATTCGGTCGCGAAGGCCGGGGTGCGCAATCCCGACGGCAGCGTGACGGTCCCGCTCTTCTGCAACGAATACTGCGGCCTCGGACACCAGTCGATGTGGGCCCGCGTGCGGGTGACGCCCCGATGAGCGCCGCGGCGGCTCCCGGCGCGCGCCGGCCGGCGGGTCTGGCGCTCGCGAACTTCTGGGTCGGGTTCGGCCTCTTCGCGATCGCCGCGATCCTCGGCCTGTACCAGCTCCTCGAGCGCAGCGGCCATCTCCCGGCGTCGGCCTCGGCCTACTACGAGTCGACGACGCTCCACGGCGTCGTCATGGCGTACGTCCTCACGACGTTCTTCATCGTCGGCTTCGGCTTCTTCGTGACCGCGACGGCGCTCGGCCGGCCCCTCCGCGCTCCGCGGATCGCGTGGGCGGGATTCGCGACGATGCTCTTCGGCACGCTCGTCGCGGCGTTCTCGATCGTCTCCGGCAAGGCGACGATCCTCTACACTTTTTATCCGCCGCAGCTCGCGCACTGGAGCTTCTACGCCGGCGCCGCGCTCCTCCTCGTCGGCTCGATCCCCTGGATCGTGATCACGATGCTCATGACGCGCGACTGGAAGCGCGAGAATCCGGGACGGCCGGTCCCGCTCGCGCAGTTCGGGATGACGGCCTGCGCGCTCCTCTGGGCATGGACGCTGGTGGGCGTCGTCGCCGAGGTCGTGTTCCAGCTCCTTCCCGCTTCGCTCGGGCTCGCCTCCACGATCGACGTCGGTCTCGCCCGGGCGCTCTTCGCGTGGACGCTTCACCCGATCGTGTACTTCTGGCTGATCCCCGCCTACGTCACGCTGTACACGATCGTCCCGAAGGCGGCGGGCGGATACCTCTTCTCCGACGAGATGGGGCGGGTCGTCTTCGTGATGCTCCTCGTGTTCTCCCTTCCGATCGGCCTGCACCACATCTTCGTCGACCCGCAGCAGGCCGCCGGATGGAAGCTCATGCACGCGTTCGGGACCTTCCTCGTCGCCGTCCCGACGCTCCTGACGGGGTTCACGGTCGCCGCGTCTCTCGAAACCGCCGGGCGGCTCCGCGGAGGCCGCGGGCTCTTCGGCTGGATCCGCGCGCTGCCCTGGGGAGAGCCGGTCGTTCTCGGCGGGATCCTCGCGGCGATCCTGCTCCTTCCGGGAGGGTTCGGGGGACTCGTCAACGCCTCCTACGCGATGGACGCGATGGTCCACAACACGATGTGGATCACCGCGCACTTCCACCTGATCTTCGGCGGCACGGTCGTGATCATGTATTTCGCGAGCGCCTACGCGCTCTGGCCGAAGCTGACCGGGCGGCGCCTCTTCTCGCGGAGGATGGCGAACGTCCAGCTCTGGACGTGGTTCGCCGGCATCCTCACGCTGACCGTCCCCTGGCATTACCTCGGGCTCCTCTGGATGCCCCGCCGCACCGCGTACTCCCCGTACGACCCGGGGATCGTCGCGCGGTGGAGGCCGTGGGAGAGCGTGATGATCGCGGGGGGCGTCCTGCTCGTCGTCTCGGGTCTCCTCCTCGTCGGGAACCTCCTTTTGACGCACTTGGTCCGGCAACGGGTGGCAGACCGCGAGCCCGCATACGCGGAAACGGCCGTGCCGCTCGTCTCGGTTCCGCCCCTCTTAAACGGGTTCGCGCTCTGGAACGGGCTCGTGGCGGTGCTGATGCTCCTCGCGTGGGCGTATCCGATCGGGCAGTTCTTCTTCATGAACGTCCACAAGTCGCTCCCGTGGGGGCCGAAATGAGAATGCCGCCGCGCCGATGCAGTGAGCCGGCCGGTCGCCGGACGTCCCCGCCGCCCTGCGACATCCGTTTTTTCTCTTGTCATTCCCGCGAACGCGGGAATCCAGACCCTGGGTCCCCGCTTTCGCGGGGACGACCGCTTCGAGCGGCAGCGGCTGTGGCCGTGGCCTGTCTGACGGCGGCCCTGGCCTTCGCGGCGCCGTCGTCGCCCGTCGCGTGGACGCTCGAGACCGTGCGGGCCGTTGCGAAAGGGGATCCGGCGCGGGGCAAGACTCTCAACAAGGACTGCGTGGACTGCCACGGTGAAGCCGGTGTCATCGACACTCCGGACGTGCCGAACCTCGCGGGCCAGTCGCCGCTCTACCTGTACAAGCAGCTTCGCGACTACAAGGCGAACACCCGCGCGAGCTCGATGATGAACGACGCCGTCGCCTCCCTTTCCGAGCGGGACATGGCCGACCTCGCCGCTTTCTACGCGTCGCTCAGGCCTGCGCCGCTTTCCGCGGCGGCCGCGGCCCACGCGCCCGCGGCAGTCCCCGGCCGGGCCGAGGCGAAGACGCTCGCGTCCGTGGGAGACGGTGTTCGGATGATCGTCGCCTGCGATGCCTGCCACGGCGAGCGGGGCGCGGGGAACCCGGGCTTTTACGGGATGCCGAGCCTGCGCGGACAGAAGTACGACGATCTCAAGTTCGAGCTGGTTTCGTTCCGGTCGGGCGAGCGCGCCAACGACGTTTACCGGGTGATGCGCGACCCCGCGCGCGCGCTCACCGGCGCGGAGATCGACGGGCTCGCGTCGTACTACTCGGGGATGCCGGTCAAGGCGACGCCGACGGTACCTTCGCCGAAACCGTAACGCCGGCGCGTCACGCCGTCTCCTTCGTCGCCGTCGGGGAGACCTCGATCGCCGGCTCGCAGGTCACCGGAAACCCGACGGAGCTCGCGATGAAGCAGAGCCGGTGCGCCTTCTCGTGGAGAGCCCGCGCGAGCGCCGGGTCGCCGCCGGAGATCGTCACGCGCGGCCGGAGCACGACCGCCGTGAAGGCCCCGCCGCCCTCCTCGGTCTCGCGCATCTGCCCGGCCGGTCCGTCCTCGTAGGCGGTGACGGAGATTCCGGAGACGGCGCAGAGGTGCAGGTACGAAAGCATGTGGCAGGAGGAAAGCGCCGCGACGAGGAGCTCCTCGGGGTTCCACCGCGCCGCGTCTCCGCGGAACGCGGGATCCGACGAGCCGGCGATCCCGGGCTTTCCCGCGGCCGAGATCTCGTGATTCCTCGAATACGCGCGGTACGACGACGTGCCGGAGCCGAGATCTCCGGTCCAGGAAACCGTCGTCTCGTACCGGTGGGTCTTTCCGTGCGGTTCCATCCTCAACCCTCGCGCACCGCGACCGTTTCGCGCCGGCCGGCGCGCTCCTCCTGCGCCGCCCGGGCGATCGCCGCGGCGAGGCGCCGCCCCGCGTCCGGCGCGAACGAGAGGAAGAGCGACGGCTCGAACATCTCGAGCTCCATGACGAGCAGCCGCCCGCTCGACTCGATCGCGTCGACGCGGGCATACAGCCACGGGAAGTCGACCGCGCCGAGCGCGCGCCGCGCGTCCGCGACGAGCGCGCGGGGAGCGGGGCCGGGATCGACCATTCCGCCGAGGTGCTCCTGGACGCGGAAGTCGCCCCGCGCCGGGCGCTTGCGAACCGCGTGGCTAAACGCACCGTCGATGAACACGAACGACCACTCTCCCGCCGTTTCGATCTCGGGCAGATACCGCTGCACGAGCGTGTCTCCGGAGGCGAGCCGCGTTTCCAGTTGAGGGGCGAAGTCGTCTGCGTCCCCGCGGCCGATCACGACGGTCCGGTCCGCGCCGGCCGAGACGGCCGGCTTGACGACCGCGCGTTCCCACCCCTCCTCCTCGAAGATCCGGGCGAGATCCGCCGTATCGCCCGCGCGGAGGAATCGGGTCGGCACGATCGGGATCCCTTTCGCCTCGACCTCGGCGAGATAGAACTTGTGCGCGTTCCAGCGCAGGAGCGGAGCCGGGTTCCAGAGGGCCGATCCCTCCGCTTCGCGCGCCGCGATCCAGCGCCCGAAGTCGGCGAGTCGCCGGTGGTAATCCCACGTCGAACGGATCACGAGGAGGTCGAATCGCGTCCAGGAGACGGAGGGGTCGTCCCAGATCTCCGGCGATGCGGCGATCCCGAACCGGGCGAGCTCCGCGACGAGCGGCCGGTCGTCTTCCGTGAGATCCGGAAGCTCGCGGCAGGTGACCAGGGCGGCGCGCTTCAGCATCCGCACACGACCAGCGACGCGGACTTCGACATCGGCCCCTCCTTTCCTCGAGACCGAGTGTACGCGTAGAATGGTGCCATCATGAGGACCGTTTTCATGACGATGGTGGGACCAATTTCCGGAGGACGCCGATCGGAGCTCCCTCACCCGCGCGGCTTCGCCCCCGGCCCTCTCCCGCGGGGAGAGGGATCGGGAGAGCCGTGAAGCGCGCGGGCGGGCGTCTCGTCGTCCCCGTCGCCGATCGCGTTCCGCCGGGGACGCCGCTCCGCGCGCAGATCTACCGCGAGCTGCGCGGCGCGATTCTCGACGGCCGGCTGAGGCCGGGGGAGCGCCTCCCGTCCACGCGGATGCTCTCGGCGGAGATGAGCGTCTCGCGGAACACTACCGAGGGTGCCTACGAGCAGCTCGTCGCGGAAGGGTATCTCTCGCGGCGGATCGGCGCCGGGACGTTCGTCGCGTCGTGCCTTCCCGCCCGGCCGCTCGGCGCCGCTCGCGCGGCCCGCCGCGCGCCTGCGGTCCCGACGCGCGGCCTCTCGGCGCGCGGCCGCGCTCTCGCCCGATGCCTCACCTGCAGCGACCCGCAGTCGGTGCGGGCGTTCGGCGCCGGGTTCGCCGCGCTCGACGAGTTTCCGGCCGCCCTCTGGCGCCGGCTCACCGCCCGGCGTCTTCGCGCGTCGGACCCGTCGCTCCTCGGCTACGGCGATCCCGCCGGATATCCGCCTCTGCGCGAGGCGATCTCGCGCTACCTCTCCGAATCGCGCGGCGTGCGCTGCCGGCCGGAAGACGTCATCGTTCTCACGAGCTCGCTCCAGGCGATCAGCCTCGCCGCGCGGATGGTCCTCGATCCGGACGACGCGGTGTGGATCGAGAACCCGTTCTTCCCCGGCGCGTTCTCGGCGCTCGAGGCGGCGCATGCGCGGCTGCACGCGATCCCGGTCGACGGCGACGGATTGCGCGTCGACGAAGGGGAGCGGACCGCGGACGGCGCCCGCCTGGCGTACGTCACGCCTTCGCACCAGTACCCGACCGGCGTGACGATGTCGCTCGAGCGGCGCCTCGCGCTCCTCGAGTGGGCCCGGCGATCGAACGCGTGGATCCTCGAGGACGACTACGACAGCGAGTTCCGGTACGAGGGAAGGCCGATCGCCGCGATCCACGGCCTCGACCGCGCCGGGCGCGTCATCTACATGGGGACGTTCACGAAATCGCTATTCCCGTCGATCCGCGTGGCGTACATGGTCGTGCCTCCGTCGCTCGCCGCCCCGTTCGTCCACGCGCGCCGCCAGATCGACGGACACACGGCCACGATTCCCCAGGCGGTGATCGCCGACTTCATGAACGAGGGCCATTTCGCGGCGCACCTGCGGCGCATGCGGGCGGTCTACCGCTCCCGCCGCGACGCGCTCGTGGAGACGCTCGACCGCGAGCTCCGGGGCCGCGTGCGCGTCGGACCCGCGGAGGGAGGTTTCCAGCTCCTGGTCCGCCTGGATCCGGGCGAGAACGACCGCGAGGTCGCGCGGCGCGCGGCGGCGCACGGGATCGAGGCCACGCCGCTGTCGCGCTACACGCACGGGAGCGCGGAGCCCGCGCTCGTCCTCGGTTACTCGGCTCTCGCGACCGACGCGATCCGAGCGGGCGTGCGCGGACTCGCGCGGGTGCTGCACGCCCGCCGCCGCGGGAGCGCGTCCGCCGTCGGCGCGGGAGGCCCGTCGCGGCCGGGGGTCCCGACGGGAAATGCCGCCGCGATCCGCGGTTAGGAGGTCCTTGGGTCCTTCGGAGGACGACGGCCGCGATGGGCTCGCCATGGCGGGTATCCGGAATCGAGACGGCGATGGCCCGATCGGTCGAGTGCTAGAATCGTTTCCAAACCGAAAGCGAGGCCCCGAAAAACGCATGTCGGACGCGCCGTCGATCGACGCTGCGGGAATTGCGCTCCCTTCCGGCGCGGATTCGCCGCACGCGGAGCGCTTCTTCCTTTCGCAGCTTCCGACGATCGATCGGATCATCGCGTTCGTTTGCCGCCGGAACCGGCTTTCCGGCGCCGAAGCGGACGACGTCCGGTCCCTCATCCATCTCAAGCTGATCGAGAACGATTACGAGATCCTGCGCCGCTTTCGCGGTCAGAGCACTCTGCGCACATATTTGACGGTCGTGATCCAGCGCCGATTCCTCGACTATCGGATCTCCGAATGGGGCAAATGGCGGCCGTCGGCCGAGGCGCGCCGGCTCGGACCGATCGCGATCGAGCTCGAGCGCCTGACGGTTCGGGACGGCTTGAGCCGCGACGAGGCGATCGAGAGTCTTTCCACGCGGGGCGGAGACCCGCCGTCGCGAGAGGCGCTTCTCGAAACCTGCCGCCGGCTGCCGAATCGCGCGCGGAGACGCTTCGTCGGAGACGAGAGCGCGCAGGAAGTCCCCGCCGCGGACGACGTCGAGCGCGACGTCTTCCACCGGCAGCTCGCGCCCTCGGGACGGAAGGCGGGGATCGCGCTCCGTGAAGCGCTCGCGGAGCTGCCGGCCGAGGATCGTCTGATTCTCAAGATGCGCTTCGAAGGAGGCTCGACCGTCGCGGAGGTCGCCGCGGCGCTGCGCCTGGCTCAAAAGCCGCTCTATCGGCGCATCGAAGGGATCCTCGGCTCGCTCCGGCGCCGCCTGGAGGCCGCCGGACTCAACGCCTCGGAAGTCTCGGATTTCCTGGGAACGCTCGATTCCGGTCCGTCTCTTCAGACGGGATCGGGAGGGTAGGAGAAGTCTGTTGGTCGACGAAAATCCCCATTTCCCGATCCGCGGAGGATGTCCGGAGCCGGAGGCGATCGCGGCGTACGTGGACGGCCGCCTTTCGGGCCCGGACAAAGCGGATATCGAAACGCATCTGGCCTCGTGCGACGACTGCTTCACGGTCTTCTCCGAGACGGCGCGTTCGGAGGCCGAGCTCGGGAAGGCCGACGCCGCGGCAGCCGTCGTTCGCCCGCGGTTCGGGCGCCGATGGATCGTTCTCGCGGCCGCGGCCGCGCTCGTCGCGGCGGCGATTCCGCTGGCGACGTTTCTGCGCGCCCGCCGCCGGGTGCCCCCGGACGTTGCCGAGCTCGTCGCCGCCGTCGGCGCCGAGCGTCCCTTCGAGCCGCGGCTGACGGGGGGCTTCGCGTACGGGCCGATGGCGCCGCGCTATCGCTCGGCGAAGCCCCTTTCCGAGTCCGAGTCGTGGGAGGTCCTTGCCGCGGCCGCGAAGATTCGCCAGAGGGACGATCAGCACTCGACCCCGGCGACCCTCGATGCTCTCGGCGCGGCGAACCTCGTGCTCGGCAAATACGACGACGCCGTCTCCAACCTCGAGGAGGCTACCCTCGAGGAGCCGAAAAACGCGCGCTATCTGACCGACCTCTCCGCCGCTTACCTGGTTCGCGCCGGGGAGAAGGACCGCGCCGACGACTATCCGAAGGCGCTCGAGGCCGCTCAGAAGGCGACGGAGCTCGATCCGTCGATCCTCGAAGCCTGGTTCAACCGCGCGCTCGCGCTCGACGAGCTCCCCTTGAAGAGCGAAGCGGCGAAGGCCTGGCGCGACTATCTCGCGCGGGACTCCCGATCGGGCTGGGCCGACGAAGCGCGCCGGCGGCTGGCCGCGATCGAGGCGATACCCAACCACGCCGAGGAATGGAAAAAGGCGAAGGCGAGATTGCTTGCGGCCGCGACGGCGGGCGATGCGAAGGCGATTCGAGCCATCGTCCCCGACTATTGCCAGGAAACGAGGGAGATGGTGGAGGAAGAGCTCCTCCCCGCGTGGGCCGAGGCGGAATCGAGCGGAAATAAGGATCTTGCGGATCGGCAACAGCTCGCGGCGACGCGACTGGCCGTCGAGCAATCGAAATCCTCCGGCGACAGGATCCTGCTCGACTCTCTCGACGTCGTCTCGTCGACGCGGCGTCCGCGGGAACGGATGTCGATGGCCAGGGGGCTCCTTCGATATCGTGACTGCCAGGATTTTCGCAGGAAAGGCGACATCGATCGCTCTTTGGCGGCCTGCCAGGAGGCGGCCGGGTTACTCACCGCGATCGATCATCCTCTCGGCCTGAAAGCCGGACTGGAGGCGGCCCTCGACCTCGCCGATGCCGGCCGCCTGGCTTCGGTGAAGGGGATTCTCGATGACGTGGCGCGTCGCGCACGTGACCGTGGTTATCCGTCCCTCGAGGGGCCCAGCCGGTGGGAGATGGGGCTTCTTCAACTTCAGAAACAAAACTACGCCGTGGCTCTCGACGATTTCAAGGCGGCCCGACGCATCCTGGAAATGGCGAAGGAGCATGACCACACGGCGAGGCTGGATGGCCTGTTCGGAAACTCCTATTTTTGCCTCGGGAATCACCGAGAGGCCTGGCGCACGGTTCGCGGGCTCTTGAGATTCATCGACTATCTGGATGCGGAGCATCGTCACAACTATCTCGTCAGCCCGGCGATCTACTTTCGGGATTCGATGCCGAACGTGGCGCTCGCATTCCTGCGCGAGGCGCGCGACCGGGGAGATTCGGGCGTGTCGCCGGTGTCCGTCGTCGAAGGAGATCTCGTCACGGCGTTGGCCGAGAACCGGCAGGGGCACGATCGCGAGGCGCAGCGCCTCCTGTCCCGAGCGGAGGCGCTGATCCCGAGTGTCGCGTCTCCAGCCTTGTCCCGGATTTTGAGGGGCGAGTTCCTCACCTATTCGGGCGAGGCCGAGGCGACGACCGACGCCGCGCGAGCCCGGGAGTCGCTGAAGGCGGCAATTGATTTCGCCCGGAAAGCGGAGCAGACGGATCTCCTTCCGCAGATCTTTCTGGCTCTCGGGCGCGCGAACGTCGGTCTTCGGGACACGGGGGAAGCGAAAGCGAGCTTCGAGTCCGGCATCGACGAATTCGAGCGTTTCCGAAGGAGCCAGGGAGAGGCCCGTGTGTCCTACTTCGACGGATCCTGGGATTTGTTCTCGGAGATCATTCGTCTGGAAGTCCAAGAAAAGAGCGACCCGGTCAGCGGTCTCGATTACGCGGAGCGTGCGCGGGGTCGAGATCTGCTCGACGCCGGAGGCCTTCTCCGCGAACCGCGAGCGCGGCCGCTGGGAGCGCTCGAAATAGCCGCTCGGCTTCCCCGGAGGGTGGCGCTCATCTATTACTGCGTTCTCGACGACTCGCTCTTCGAATGGGTGGTTCGCGAGGGGCAGGTTCGGTTCGTGCGGGTCCCGGTCACGAGCGAGCGCTTGACGACTCTTTCCGGCCGGTACCGCCGGCGCCTTCTCGAGGCGGGCGTCTCCCGGCTCCCGCGGGAGACGATTTCTCGCGATCTTCACGACGTCCTGATCCGTCCGCTGTTGCCGTACGTTTCGAGCGGCGACTCGCTCGTCTTTCTGCCCGATGGAATCCTGCATTCGATACCGTTCGCCGCACTGGAAGACTCGCGAACCCACCGGTATCTCGTCGAAGATCATGCCGTCTCGATCGCTCCGAGCGGCACCGTCTTCCTGCGAGCCTGCCAACGAGGTCGAGCGTTTTCGAAGGAAAGGGAGCTGGCGGCCCTCTTCGTGGGAGGCGCCCGTGTCGATCCGGAGTCCGCGGCGGATCTTCCCGGCCTTCCGCAATCCGTCCGGGAGGTCGAGGAAGCGAGCGCAAACTACCGGCACGCGACGATCCTCGCGGGCGAGGAGGCCACGCCCAGCCGATTCCGCGAGGCCGGCCGGCGGAGCGCGATCATCCATTTCGCGGGTCACGCGATCGCCGACGCCGACTACCCGGATCTCTCCCGACTGGTCATGGCCCGGGGGCGCGATGGCTCCCCGGGCGATCTGTTCGCGCGAGAGATCTACGGGATCGAGCTCCCCCGGACCCGACTCGTCGTCCTCTCGGCCTGCGGAGCGGCCAACGGGCCGATTTCTCGCGGGGAGGGGCCGATGTCGCTCGCGAGGCCGTTCCTCGCGGCCGGAGTGCCCGATGTGGTGGCCTCACTCTGGCGCGCGGACGACGGCGCTTCGCGCCGCCTCCTCGTGGAATTCCACCGGGGAATCGGCAGGGGCGAATCCCCGGCGGAATCCCTCAGGGAAGCGCAGCTCGCGCTCTTGAAGGACGGGGATCCCGCCCTTTCCCGGCCGGGAGCCTGGGCGGGCTTCCAGGTGCTCGGCGCGGTATTCGAGCCGCTTCCGAAAGATGAGAATGGAGGTCATCCATGGCAACGCCACTCGAAGTCGTCTTCACCGGTTTGATCGCGATGGTCCATCCGGCCGGTTGGAGCCCGGGAACGCCGGCGGAGCATTTCTCCGCGATTCTGCTCGATACGTCGTATTCGAACCAGTTTTCGAAACCGGTGGGCCAGCAGCGCCAACTGGAGAAACATCATCCGCGGATGACCGTTCCCATTCGACTCGGAACGATGAACAACGCCGCCGTCACGGCTTCGTGGGACGACAACTTTCCTCCGCTCGAGATCGTCACGATCCCGGGCTCGGAAGTCCAGTACGCCACCTGGGATCTCTCGGGAAAGTCGGTGTCTATCGAAGGGGCTTCCGGCGCGATGAGCACGACCGGGCTGGACAAGCTCCTGTCCCTGTCGCACATCCAGTCCGGATGGTCGGACAAAGTGTTCGGCGGTTATTCCCAGGCGGTCCCCGCGCCGCAGCCCGGTGAACGAGCGACGCCCGTCAACGCGGTCGTCCATATCAACGGCGGCACGTTGACCACGAGCGATCGAAACAAGTTCGAAGTCAGAGCTGCGGATGACACCCCCGTCATCAAAGGGGAGCCGATGGCGACGGCCGTCGCATGGAGCATGAACGTCGAGGAGCCCGTCATCCACGTGCGGTCCCTCGACGGAAGCCAACCGTTCGACATCAAGTTCTCCGGCGGCGGGCAGGACATCCGGATCGCGATCTACAACGTCTGTCACTGCAACGTGCGCGAATCGAGCGGGACGTTGCATCACGTTCGGGCAATCTACGACCTGCTGCCGAAAGAAGATCGGCCCGCTCAAGCGCTCCGGCTGGTTCCCGACCAGAACTTCATCGTGACCATGCCCGGGCCGCTGACGCGCTGCTCGCCGATCGCGTTGTTTTCCGAATAGCGCGCTCGAGCGCGGGTCGGACGCGTCCTCCGTCGGGCGGCCTTCGGGCCGCCCCTCTTGCCTTCGTGACGCCTCCTGCGTCGGGGGAGCACGGCGTGCTCGCTCTCCTCGAAAGGGGCTTTTTCGAAGTTTTTTCCCCGGGAATCCTCTCCTCCCGTCCGTCTCTTCCTCCAGAAACCGGAGGATCGCCCAATGGAAGAGCAGGCTCAGTCCCCGGCCTGGGACGTGCGGATCGCCCAGACCCGCGAGGAGCGGGACCGGGTGTTTCGGTTCCGTTATGACAGCCACATCGCGGAATATGGCCGATGGCCGACCATGGGCAGCCGCGATCGGAAGATCCTCCGGGAGGTCGCCGACGAGGGGGCGACCTTGCTGTACGTCGAATGGGAGCGGCGAATCGTCGCGGCCCTGCGCCTTCAGCTCGGGCCGATCCCGCCGGACCTGCGCGCCGGGCTGCAGGCGTCGCGCTTTCGGAAGGTTTCGCGGGACCTCGCGGTGGCCGACCAGATCGGTGTCGCGCGCGCGCTGCGCCGGACGACGGTTCTCGCCCATCTGCTCCACCGCGCCGAGGTCCTCGCGCACGTCGGAGGAGCGGTGCTGCTCTTCTGCCACGTCCGCGAGGAGCAGACCCATTTCTTCTCTTCGTTGGGATTCCAGGGCTATGCGCCTCCCTTCGTCCTCGTCGAACAGGGGATCCGGTGTCCGCTCGTGAAGGCGGTCGGCGGGCCGGCCTCGGAGGCCTGGCTCGCCGGCGAGCTCTCGGAATCTTCGCCGGTCGATCGCGAAAGCGCGTCGGCCCGCCGCTCCTGAGCTGCCGATGGTCGAGGACAGGGAGTCCAGCGGGGAAGCCGGTCCCGTCCCGATCGAGGAGGCGCGCGCCCGGATTCATCACCTGGCCTACCACGACGCGCTGACCGGGCTGGCGAACCGGCCGCTGCTCCAGGATCGCCTCGAGATCGCGCTCGCGCGAAGCCGAAGGCAGGGCGACCTCGTCGGGGTGCTCTTCCTGGACCTCGACGGATTCAAGCGGATCAACGACCGGGCCGGGCATGGCGGGGGGGACGTCCTCCTGCGCGAGGTCGCCACGCGCCTCTCGCGGCTCGTGCGGGAAGGGGACACGGTCGCGCGCATCGGAGGGGACGAGTTCGTGATCCTCGCCTCCGACATCGCGCGTGCGGGCGACGTGCTTCCCGTCGCGGAGAAGATCCTTTCGGCCATCCGGGTGCCGTTCACGGTCGACGCGCGGGAGCTGTTCGTCACCGGCAGCATCGGGATCGCGCTCGGCCCGGCGGACGGGATCGACGGCGACGTCCTGGTCAGGAACGCCGACGTCGCGATGTACCGGGCCAAGGAGCAGGGGCGCGATCGCTGCGAGCTCTTCACGCCGGCCCTCGGCGACCGCGCGGCCAGCCGACGCGAAATGGAGTCGGAGCTGCGGCGGCTGGTGGAACGCGGAGAGATCGGCCTGGCGTTCCAGCCGGTCATCAACCTGGCGACCGGCCGGATCGCCGGGATCGAGGCCTTCGCGCGATGGAGCGAGAGCGGCCGGGGGACGGTCTCTCCCGCCGAATTCATCCCGCTCGCGGAGGAAACGGGGCTGACCGCGCCTCTGGGCCGCCAGATCCTGAGAAAAGCCTGTGCCCGGTCATCCGGCTGGCGCGGACCGGGAGGGGTTCGGCCGAGACTCTCGGTCAACGTCTCACCCGCGCAGCTGCGCAATCCCGCGTTCGTTCCGGAGCTGGCGTCGATCCTCGAGGAAACGGAATGTCCTCCGAGCGCTCTCCTCCTCGAAATCTCCGAACGCGCGGCCGCCGAGCGCCTGGCGGGATGCCTCGAGGCGATGCGGGAGATCCGGCGGCTCGGCGTGGGCGTGGCGCTGGACGATTTCGGGGGCGGGGGATCTTCGCTCGAGGCGCTCCGCCGGTTCGAGTTCGACGCGGTGAAGATCGACCCTTCGCTGCTCCGCGACGTTCCCCGGGAGCCGCGCGACGCGGCGATCGCGAGGGCCGTCCTTCGCCTCGGCCATCAGCTCGGCTTCTGCTCGATCGCCGAGGGCGTTGAGCGTCAGGAGCAGCTGGAATTCCTGCGATATCACCGTTGCCTTCAGGCCCAGGGCTATCTCTTCGCGGCGCCCGGCCCGGCCGAGATCGTCGATTCGCTCCTCGCTTGAAAGGCGGCACGAGGCCGCTCCGGCGGACGATGAGCCCGCCGTTCCGAGCGACCGGCCGCCCCGCCCCGGCGCTTGTCCGAAAGCGCGCTTCCGGAGGAGCCTCCGACCCGGTAAGCTTTTCCCGCTTCATGAGGAGGTCTCCATGCGAATCGGTTCCTTGATTCCCTTCGCGGCGTTCGCCCTCGCCGCCGCGGTCCCGGGCCGGTCGAGCGGTTCGACGCCCGAGGAGGACGCGAAGGCCGTCGCCGCGCTCGACACCGAATACCAGGCCGCCGTCGAGCGAAACGACGCCGACACGATGGCCCGGATACTCGCCGACGACATGGTGCTCGTCATCGGAAAGGGCGCCGTGTACACGAAGGCGGACCTGCTGAAGTCCGCGCGCGACAGGGACGCGATCTACGAGAAGCAGGTCGAGATCGACGGCTCGCAGAAGGTCCGCGTGTGGGGCCACACGGCCGTCGTCACGGCGAAGCTCTGGCTCAAGGGAAAGCAGGGCGGCCAGTCGTTCGACCGCAAGCTCTGGTTCTCGGACACGTACGTGCGGACGAAGGACGGCTGGAAGTACGTGTTCGGCCAGTCGTCGATCGCGCTGCCGCAGGAGCCCTGATCGGGATGGGCCTCACGCCCGAGGAAGTCCGGTCCTTTCGCGAGCGCGGTCATCTCGCCCCCGTTCCGGTGCTGTCGCCCTCCGAAGCCGCGGCGGCCCGGGCCGAGCTCGAAACGCTCCTCGGAGCGACGGGAGGGATGGCCGCCCCGGCGGCGCGCCACAAGCCGCACCTCTACGCGAAGTGGGTCAGCGACCTGGTTCGACATCCCCGGGTGCTCGATCCCGTCGAGTCCCTCATCGGACGCGAGGTTCTCGTCTGGCGTTCCGTGTTCTTCGTCAAGGCCGGCCGCACGCCGGGTTTCGTGGCCTGGCACCAGGATTCCTCCTACTGGGGCCTCGCTCCGGAGGACGGCGTCGTCACGGCCTGGATCGCCTTGACCGAGAGCACGGTCGAGAACGGTTGCCTGCGCGTCGTCGACGGCTCCCACCGGGGACCCGACGTGCCCCACGCGATCCGGTTCGGCGGAGACAACCTGCTCGTTCGCGGCCAGTCCGCGGCGGTGGACATTCCCGAAGACCGGGTGCGGCACGTCGAGCTCGCCCCCGGGGAGATGTCGCTGCATCACGTTCGGCTCCTGCACGGATCGGGTCCGAACGCGTCGGCGAACCTTCGCGTCGGCCTCGCGGTCCGCTACATCGCGACGGGCGTATCCCGCCGGGGACGGCGACAGTCGGCGACCCTCGTCCGCGGCGAGGACAGGTTCGGTCACTTCGATCTCGAGGCGGCGCCGCGCTTCGACGGAGACCCGGCGGCTCTCGCATGGCATCGAAGATCCCGGCGCCGCTATGCGGCGGAGCTTCTCCGGGAATCCCTGCGGAAGCCGACCCGGGCGAATCTCCGAAGCGCGGCGCGGCTCGCCGCGCATCCGGCCCGCCTCTTCCGAGCCGTCCGGTCGCTCTGGCATTCCGAGCCCGCCGGGGCCTCGCCGGGAGGGAAGAAGGGGGATTGATGCCGCCGGGCCGGACGGGCCGTTGCGTTCCACCCTCTCACGGGCGTCAAATGCAGTCATGCGTTCGATGCGCTCGATCGGCTTCGTCCGCGGACCGTACCGCGACACGTCCGAGATCCCGAAGGGACCGGGCGCCAGGCACGAGGCCGAGGGCGTGCTCGAGATCGACCGGGACCTCGAGGCGGGTCTCACCGACGTCGAAGGCTTCTCGCATCTCTATGTGATCTGGGTCTTCGACCGGTCGGAAAGCGTCGAGCTCCTCGGAACGCCGCCGACCGACGACCGTCCGCACGGGGTTTTCGCGACGCGCTCGCCATACCGGCCCAACCCGATCGGCCTGACCGTCGTTCAACTCCTCCGCCGCGACGGCAACCGGCTTCACGTGAAAGGGATCGACATGCTCGATGGCACGCCGATCCTCGACATCAAGCCGTACCTTTCGAGCATCCCCCCGGAGAAGTTGAAGCGCGGCTGGATGGAAGAGGCCGAGCGGCGGCGGGCGCGCGGTCCGTCCCGCCCCTGAGCCGTCGGACCGTGATTACCGCCCATAGTGTATAATATAGAAGTGACCCCGACTCGGGCGTCTACTCCCTCTCCCCGCGGGAGAGGGCAAGCGAAGCGCGGGTGAGGGAGCCCGGTCGGCCCCCGCGCGACGGAACTAAATCTAGGTAGATCAACGAGATTGCCGAGGGCGGCCTGGGCCCTTGTCCCCGGTTCGGGCCTCCGCCGATGTACATCTTAGGGGATTGTGTCCGTGGAGGACGAAAGCGAGCGGCCGGTGGCCGTCTCGATGATCGTGTCTCGTTGGTCCGGATGGACGGAAGG
>DATFVB010000061.1 GCA_035260525.1 Thermoanaerobaculia bacterium | reverse complement strand
CGCTCGGAGATCTGCTCGCCGAGCCACATGATGAAGGCGCTTCCGGTCGTCAAGCTGAGGATCGTCAGGAGGAGGAACCCCGTCCCCTGCATCTCGGGCCGCACGAGGTACTGCCCCGACGGGAGCTGCTGCTTCTCGAGGAAGAGCCCGATCCCGGTCGCCTGGATGACCGACAGCAGGATCGTCCCGTACCGCGTGTACTGGGTGATCTTCTTGCGGCCGATCTCCCCTTCCTTCGAGAGCTTCTCGAGGTACGGCCAGACCACCGTGAGGAGCTGCAGGATGATCGACGCCGAGATGTACGGCATGATCCCGAGGGCGAAGACCGAGAACCGGCGCAGCGCGCCCCCCGAGAAGATGTCGAGGAAGCCGAGCGCCCCGCCCGCCTGGGACGAGAAGAACTCGGCCATCGCCTTCGGGTTGACCCCGGGCGTCGGAATGTGCGCGCCGAGCCGGTACACGGCGAGCAGCGCGAACGTGAAGAAGATCCGCTTGCGCAGATCGGGAATCGAAAAGATGTTTCGGAAGGATTCGAACATTTAACTCGCGACCTTCTCCGTTTCGATGATTTCGCAGCGCCCGCCCGCCTTCTCGATCTTCTCCCGTGCCGAGGCCGAGAACTTGTGCGCGCGAACGGTGAAAGCGCCGGTCAGCTCCCCGCCGCCGAGGATCTTGACCATCGCATTCTTCCCCGTGAAGCCGCGCGCGTGGAGCGCCTCCGGCGTGATCTCCTGACCCGCCTCGAAGCTCGAGAGGAGAGAGAGGTTGACCGGGTCGTATTCCTTCCGGAAGATGTTCGTGAATCCGCGCTTCGGGAGCCGGCGGTGGAGCGGCATCTGGCCGCCCTCGAAGCCCCGCATGTGGTGGTAGCCGGAGCGCGACTTCTGTCCTTTGTGCCCGCGGCCGGCCGTCTTGCCGTGGCCCGAGCCGGGCCCGCGGCCGACGCGCTTCTTCGCGTGCGTGGCGCCGAAGCCGGGGGCGAGGTGATGGACGCCCGTCGCCGGGCCCGTGGGAGCGACGATCGGGGCGGAATCCGCCCGGGACGGCGCCGCGCTCTTCTTCGCCCGCAAGGGCGCCGCGCTCTTCCGGGCGGCGGTCTTCTTCTTCGGTTTCGTTTCCGTCATGGGTCTCTTCCTACTTCGCCGCGGAGACTTCCACGAGGTGGCGCACCTTGTGGAGCATTCCGCGGATCGACGGGGTGTCCGGGCGGACGACCTCCTGGTTCATCCGGCGCAGGCCGAGGCCCTGGAGCGTCGCCTTCTGGTCCTTCGGCGTGCAGATCCCGCTCTTGACGAGCCGCACCTTCAACGGCGCCGGCGCCGCCGCGGGCTTCGCCTTCGGCTTCGGCGCCGGCGCGGACTCCGCCGCCGCCGGCTTCGCGGCCGCGCGGGGCGCGGCCTTGGCCGCCTCGACCGCGTCGGTTTTCGCCTTCTTCGGCCGGAGCGCGACGGTCTTCTCGAGCTCCTCGAGCGAGGCGACCGCGTCCTTCTTCGTGTCTTCCTTCTTCGGGCTCATGGGGTTCCTACTCCGCGGCCGTCTGCGGCCGGACGACGATCTTCTTCAGCTGCGTGAGCGCGTCGAACGTCGCCTTGACGACGTTGCCGGGATTGGTCGTGCCGAGCGACTTCGTGAGGATGTTCGTCACGCCCACGGACTCGAGGACCGCGCGGACCGGGCCGCCGGCGATGACGCCGGTGCCCTCGGCGGCCGGCTTCAGGAGCACGCGCCCCGCGCCGAAGCGGCCGAGGACGGGATGCGGGATCGTCGTGCCCTTCAGCGAGATCGACACCATGTTCTTCTTCGCGAGCTCGATCCCCTTCCGGATCGCCTGCGGGACCTCTTTCGCCTTCCCGGAACCGTACCCGACGCGCCCCTTCCCGTCGCCGACGACGACGAGAGCGGAGAAGGAGAAGTTCTTGCCGCCCTTGACGACTTTCGTGACGCGGTTGATGTGCACCACCCGGTCGACGAACTCCGACGACTCTCCCGAGTCGCGGTCGCGGCGGTCGCGGCGGTCCCGATTGCCCGGCTGATTGGCCATTTAAAACTCCAAACCGTTCTCGCGGGCGGAATCCGCCAGCGCTTTGACCTTCCCGTGGTAGGGATAGCCGCCCCGGTCGAACACGACGCGAGTGACTCCCTTTTCCTTCGCGCGGCGCGCGACGAGCTCGCCGACCTTTTTCGCGGCCGCGACGTTGCCGCCGCCCTTCTGCTCGGCGGTGAACCCCGCATCGAGCGAAGAGGCGGAGACGAGCGTCACGCCGTGCTTGTCGTCGATCACCTGCGCGTAGAGGTGCTTCAAGCTCTTGAAGATCGACAGCCGCGGCCGCTCGGCCGTCCCCTGCACGCGGGAACGGATGCGGCGCCGGACCTTGTCGCGGGCGGACCCGCGCGATTTCGCCTGGGCCATTACTTCCCTCCGGCCTTTCCGACCTTGCGGCGGATCACCTCGTCGGAATACTTGATCCCCTTGGCCTTGTACGGGTCGGGGACGCGCAGCGAGCGGATCTCCGCGGCGGTCTGACCGACCTTCTGCTTGTCGATTCCCGAGACCGTGATCCGGTTGGCCTTCGCATCGATCGCGATCGTGATCCCCTCCGGGATCGGGAAGACGATCGGGTGGGAGTACCCGAGCGCGAACTGGACCGCTTTCCCCTTGACCTCGCCCTTGAAGCCGACGCCGACGATGTCGAGCTCGCGGACGAATCCCTTCGTCACCCCCGCGACGGCGTTGGCGGCGAGCGCGCGGGTCAGCCCGTGCAGGGCGCGGCTCGTCTGCTCCTCGTCCGCGCGCGCGAACTCCAGCCGTCCGTCGAGCACCTTCGCGGTGACCGCGGACGGGATGGGGCTCTCGATCTGGCCTTTCGGTCCCTTGACCCGGAGCCGTCCGTTTTCGACCTTCACCTCGACCCCCGCGGGGATCGGAACGGGATTCTTACCGATTCGCGACACGGCTCTCTCCTACCAGACGTTGAAAAGGATCTCGCCGCCGAGCTTGCGCTCGCGCGCCTGGCGGTCCGTCATGAGGCCGCGCGAGGTCGAAACGACGGCGATCCCGAGGCCCCCCAGCACCGGCTGGATGTCCGCGGCCCGCTTGTAGACGCGGCGCCCGGGCTTCGAAACCCGCTGGATGCCGCCGATGACCGGCTCGCCTTCGCCGTCGTACTTCAGGCGGACCTGGATCTGATTCTGCGGCTCGGCGTCGACCGTCTTGTATCCGGCGACGTACCCCTCCTCGGCGAGGAGCTTCACGATCGCCTCCCGCTGCCGGGACGCGTCGACCTGCGCCTTTTCGTGGCCGGAGCGCATCGCGTTCCGGATGTGCGTCAGGAGATCGGAGATCGAATCACTGGTTTTCATGCTTCACCACGTCGCCTTGATCACGCCCGGGATGTATCCCGCGAGCGCCCGGTCCCGGAAACAGATGCGGCACAGCGCGAACTTGCGCAGCACGCTCCGCGGCCGGCCGCATACCCTGCAGCGGCGGACCTTTCGCGTCGAGAACTTCGGGACGCGCTCCGCTTTGAGTCTCATGGCTCGTCTTGCCATTTCTTCAGCCTTCCTTATTTGGCGAAGGGCAGGCCGAACTCGCGCAGAAGAGCCTGCGCGGTGTCGTCCCGCCCCGCCGTCGTCACGATCGTGACGTTCAATCCCTTCGACTTGTCGACCTTCGAGTAGTCGATTTCCTGGAAGATCAGGTGGTCCTTGACCCCGAGGGTGTAGTTGCCGCGGCCGTCGAACGACTTCGACGAGACCCCGCGGAAGTCGCGCACGCGCGGGAGCGCGATCGCGATCAGGCGGTCGAGGAATTCGTACATCCGGTCGCCCCGCAGCGTGACCCGGCAGCCGATCGGCATCCCGGCCCGCAGCTTGAACGACGCGATCGACTTCTTCGCCCGCGTCACGACCGCCCGCTGCCCCGCGATCGCCGACAGCTCCTCGACGGCCGTGTCGAGGAGCTTGACGTTGGCGGTCGCCTCGCCCATCCCCATGTTGAGGACGATCCGGTCGAGCTTCGGCACGGCCATCGTGTTCTCGATCCCGAACTCCTTCGTGAGCTTCGGGACGATCTCCTTCTGGTACTTCTCTCTCAGTCGCGCAGTCATCGTTCCCTCTAGCCCAGCACCGCGCCGCTCTTCTTGGCGACGCGCTCGGCCCGTCCGTCCTCGGTCCGCTGCCGGCCCACGCGGGTCGGAGCGTTCTTCTCCGGGTCGAGCAGCATGACGTTGGAAATGTGGATCGTCGCCTCGCGCTCCGAGACGCCTCCCGCGATGTTCTTCGCCGGGTTCGGCCGCAGGTGCTTCTTGACCTGGTTGACGCGCTCGACGAGCACCCGCGCGGTCGCGGGATACACGCGCAGCACGCGCCCCTGCTTGCCGCGGTCCTTGCCCGCGATCACGACGACCACGTCGTCCTTCTTCAGCTTCACCTTGTTCATCGTCCCCAGCCTCTCCCGCCCGCCTTCACAGCACTTCCGGAGCGAGCGAGATGATCTTCATGAATTTCTTCTCGCGGAGCTCCCGGGCCACGGGTCCGAAGACGCGCGTTCCGACCGGCTCGTTCTCCGCGTTGACGAGCACCGCCGCGTTGTCGTCGAACCGGATGTACGACCCGTCCTTGCGGCGCTGCTGCCGGCGGGTGCGCACGATGACGGCCTTGACGACGCGCTTGCCGTGCTTCTCGACGAACGGCGAGTCGGGGGCCGCTTCCTTGACCGACGCCGTGATGACGTCGCCGAGGTAGGCGTACCGCGAGTTGGAGCCCCCTTTCTTCTTGATGCAGGCGATCTTGCGGGCTCCCGAGTTGTCGGCGACCTCGAGCACCGTTCCCATCTGGATCATGGCCTACGCCTCCGCCTTCCGGAGGACCTCGCGAACCGTCCAGCGCTTGCGCTTCGACATCGGCCGCGTTTCCTCGATCGCGACGCGGTCGCCCATCGCGGCGGAGCCCTTCTCGTCGTGCGCCATGAACCGCGACCGGCGCTTGATGTAGCGCTGGTATCGCGGATGGAGCACGGTGCGCTCGACCTCGACGACGACGGTCTTGTCCATCTTGTCCGAAATGACGCGGCCGATCTTCGTCTGCCGCCCCTTCTTGCCGGCCGTGGCCGGCGCTGACGTCTCGCTCACGCTTTCTCCCCGCTGGCCCGCGCGAAGGTCTTCACCCGCGCGATGTCCCGCCGCACCGTCCGCAGCCGGGACGGATTCTCCAATTGGCCGGTCGTCTTCTGCAGCCGGAGCTTCCACAGCGCGTCGCGCAGCTCCTTCTCCTTCGCCGCGAGCGCGCCGGGCCCCTCTCCCCGAAGCTGTTCCAGGTCCTTCTTCTTCATGGTGCCACCGCCGCTTTCGCTTCGTGCCGGGCGACGAATCGGGTGCGAATCCCGATCTTGTCGGCCGCGAGCTTCATCGCCGCCTTCGCCGTGGCGTCGTCGACGCCCTCCATCTCGAACAGGATGCGGCCGGGCTTGACCACGACGACCCATCCTTCGGGGGCGCCCTTCCCCTTTCCCATTCGGGTTTCGGCGGGCTTCTTCGTGATCGGCTTGTCCGGGAACACGCGGATCCAGATCTTCCCGCCGCGCTTGATGTGTCGGGTCATCGCGATGCGGGCGGCCTCGATCTGGCGGGCGGTGACCCAGCCCGGATCGAGCGACTGGAGGCCGAAATCGCCGAAGGCGAGATCCGAGCCGCGCTGCGCCTTCCCGCGCATCCTTCCCCGCTGCTGTTTGCGGAACTTGACCTTGCTGGGCATCAACATGACTGAGTCCTCATGCCGTCTTCTTGACTTCGCGGCGCCGATTCTTGATCTTGTGCTGCTCGCCGCGGTAGATCCACGCCTTGACGCCGATCTTCCCGTACGTCGTGTGCGCTTCGGCGAACCCGTAGTCGATGTCCGCCTTCAACGTGTGGAGGGGCAGGCGTCCTTCCTGGTACCACTCCGAGCGCGCGATCTCGGCGCCGTTCAAGCGTCCCGCGCACCGGAGCTTGATCCCCTGCGCGCCGAACCGCTGCGCGGACTCGATCGCCTTCTTCATCGCGCGGCGGAAGGCGACGCGGCGCTCGAGCTGCATCGCGATCGACTCGGCGACGAGCTGGGCGTCCGTCTCCGGCCGCTGGATCTCGATGATGTTGATGTGGACCTCGTTCTTCGTCTTGCGCTGGAGCTCGTCGCGGAGCTTGTCCACCTCCGCGCCCCGCTTGCCGATGATCACGCCCGGGCGAGAGGTCTGCACGTTGACCTTGAGCTTGTTCGCGTAGCGCTCGATGTCGATCTCCGAGACGCCCGCGTGGGCGAGCCGGGACTTGAGCTCCCGGCGGAGCTTCATGTCGTCGTGCAGGTACTGCAGGTACTGGCCGCGCTCGGCGTACCAGCGCGAATGCCAGGTCCGGTTGAACCCCAGGCGGAATCCGTACGGGTGTACTTTCTGACCCATCTTTCCCTTACCCTCTCGCCTCGTCCGAGACTTCGAGCGTGACGTGACTCTTCCGTTTCTGGATGCGATAGGCGCGGCCCATCGGGGCCGGCCGGATCCGTTTCTCGCGGGGCCCACCGTCGACCTGGATCATCCGCACGACGAGCTTCTCGACGTCCACGCCCGCTTCCTTCTGCTCGGCATTCGCGATCGCGGACTTGAGGAGCTTCAGCAGGTCGCGGCACGCGTATTTCGGCGTGCCGCGCAGGATCGCGGCGGCGTCGTTGACTTTCTTGCCGCGGATCAGGTCCGCGACGAGCCGGACCTTCTGGGCCGACCCCTTCATGTACCGGAGACGAGCGACGGCGTTCATCGTGATCTCCCCTCTACGCCTTGGCCGCCGGCGCGGGCGCGGGCGCGCCCGGCGCTCCCGGAGCGCCGCCGGGCCGGGCTCCAGCCGCGGCCGCGTCCGCCTTCTTCCCGCTGTGCCCCTTGAAGATGCGGGTCGGAGCGAACTCGCCGAGCTTGTGGCCGACCATGTTCTCGGTCACGTA
>DATFVB010000060.1 GCA_035260525.1 Thermoanaerobaculia bacterium | reverse complement strand
CGCCGAACCCGTCTTCCAGCACGTCTGGCCGCACCTCACGGTAGTTCAAAGCCAACCTTCAGAGGCGACTCCGAACTGCGCCGTTAGGTGCCCGACTCGGGATTGCCACCGCGGCGGCGCCCGACTTTCGACTTTTCGACTCGCGACCCGAAACTGCATACCGTAGTGCGTCCACATCCGGGTCGCCTTGACCACCCGCTCCTCGTGCGCCTCCCGCGTTAACGCGTTTTCGATTTCTTCGCACCCGGGGGGCGCCGCGGCGCGTGCTCGGAGAGGAACACTCGAAGGGCTCGGTTCACCGCTCTCGAGGTCCTGAATCGAACGGCGAGATCCGGATCGAGCTGGATCGACTCGGCCGGTTCCTGGAAGTATTCTCCGTGCTCGGCGACATAGCTCTCCATCGGCCGACGCTCCCCACAGGCCTGTTGCCACCGGCGAACGAACGCGAGTGTCGGATTGCTTCTCCAGCGCTCTGCCTGTGCGACCGCCTGCTGCGAGCAGCCGAGCCTCCTCGCAAGCCGGGCTTGTGTCAGGTTCACCTCTTCGCGGGCAAGCCGAAGCAGGTAACCAGGCGGGCTCGATTCCCAGTCTGGCAGCTGGCCCCATCGCCGGAGGGCCTTCCACTCTTCGTAGGAACGAGAGCGTGTCCTGCGGACCCGAAGACGAGGGCCGGCCGCGGGCCTCGGCTCGCCAGGCTTGAAGATCCTCACGGGAACCTTTCCGCCCACTGCTCGAGTTCGCGATCGGCCGGCAGCCGACCGCCAAATCCGGCAGTAAGTTCGGCCAGTTTCTCCAGCGCTTTCTCGACGCCTCGGTTCTTCGCGAGTACGGCAATTCGACCGCGGTCCAGTCGCTTCTCCTGAGTGTTCCACAACAGGTACGCGTTGACGCCGTCGACCGACGATCCCCAGAACTGCCAGGATGCGAGCCGATCGATGAGCATCGATTCCGGACTCGCGGCGACCACCGATTTGCCGCCGACTTCGATCTGAACGGCCGGGTCGTCGAAGTCCAGCGAAGATCCAGGCCGTTCGATGAAAACCTTCCCTCGTTCGAAAATCCAATGCCGGCCTTCTTTCCGAAAACCGGCGTCGATGAGCTTGTTCGCCACGGGCCTGGGAATTTCACCAACGAAGTCGAGGTCACCCGTGGTGTAGGCCCCGCCCGTGTAGAGCTCGACGGCCGCCCCGCCGACGAGAATCGGCACAGGGAAATCGGGAGCAAACAGGCCTTGAAACCAGGAAACGAGCGCGGCGACGCGCTCCACGCCGGGTTTGAGTTTCAATGCGTCGTCCAAGTCTCGATCCACAATCTCCATATTGTATCAGACGCGGTGGGCAGGAAGCGTTCGCCTCCGAGTCACCCGACTCGTCGACCCGCCGACTCACCGCCCGTCGCGAGAGTGATCTCGCGACGTTACAATGCCGTGTGCTCTCCATCCCATTGCTCGCGGTGTTTCTGGCGATCGCCGCGCCCGATCCGTCGACCGTCACCGTTTCGACTCCCGCAAAGACGTTCGCGGTCGCCGCGGCGGAGTCGGGGAACCTGCTGTCGATCGCGGACTTCGCCTCCGGTCTCGGTGGACGCTCGCAGACGCAGCCCGGCGCCGCTCTCGCGGTCGAGCTCGGCGGCCACCGGATCGTCGCGGCCGACGGGGTGGCGACCGTCGCGTTCGACGACCGCGTCGTGATGCTCGCGCACCCGACGAGAGCTTTCTCGGGCGTGCTGTACGCGCCGTGGGAGTTCTTCGAGAAGACGCTCCTTCCGGCGGCGGCGCTTTCGGCGGACTACGACCGCGCCGGAAAGAAAATCCGCACGCGTGGGGGGAGCGCCGCGGCGGCGACGGTCGACGTCACGCTCGTTCATTTCAGCCGAATGACGCAGGTCGTCTTTCGCGAGAGCGCTGCCGTCGAGTACGAGACGTCCGTCTCGCGCGACGGGCTCACCGTCACGTTCAAGCGGCCGATCGTCGCGCCGGCGCCCGACCGCTCCTTCGACGATCCGTTCGTCTCGCGCGTCCACATCGCGGGGAACACGGCGGCGGTCGTCTTCCGGGAGCCGGGGCTTTCGGTCAACGCCTACCCGCTGAAGGCCCCCGATCGCCTGGTGCTCGAGATCACGCGGCCCGAGGCCGCGCCCCCCGGGTCAGCGGCCCCGGCGCCTTCGGCCGCGCTGCCGCCGCCCCCGCCGGCGCCGCGCGCCGTCGTGATCGACGCCGGACACGGAGGAGAGGAGACGGGGGCGATCGGACCGGGCGACGTGATCGAGAAGGACGTGACGCTCGACATCGCGTCGCGTCTGGCGGCGGTCCTCGGCAAGGACCCCGCGGTGCGGCCCGTGCTCACGCGCACGAACGACGCGATCGTCTCGCTCGACGAGCGCGCCGCGATCGCCAACCACGAGAAGGCGGCGGTCTTCGTGTCGATCCACGCGAACTCCTCGCGCGCGGCGGGCGCGCACGGCTCGGAGACGTACTACCTGTCGCTCGGCGCGAGCGACCCGGTGTCGGCCGCCGTCGCGAGCGACGAGAACGCGTCGGCGGTTCCGCCCGGCACGACCGGGGAGAGCACGCCCGGAGAGCTCGATTTCATCCTCTGGGACATGGCGCAGTCGGCCCACCTGAAGGAATCCGCCGCGCTCGCCGAGTCGATCCAGAACGAGCTGAACGCGCTCCTCCACACGGAAAACCGCGGGATCAAGCAGGCGCCGTTCCGGGTGCTCGTCGGGGCGACGATGCCCGCCGTCCTCGTCGAGACGGCCTTCATCTCGAATCCCGAAGAAGCGAAGGAGCTCGCGAGTCCCGAGTTCCGGCAGAGCATCGCGGAGGCGATCGGCCGCGCGGTCGAGTCGTACCTGCAGAGCCATCCCTCGGCGCCTCCGAGCTAGGAACACGAGCGTGCCGACCCACCCGGGGCTCCCTCACCCGCACGCCTCCGCTGTCGCTGCGGCGCGGCGACCTCTCCCGCCGGGAGAGGTGAAGATCGCCGGAACAGGCTTCCCGCCGGGAGAGGTGAGGATCGCGCGTGAGTAAGAGAGCGGCTTGGGCCGTGCTCATTCTCTCGGCGGCGGCGGTCGCGGTGCTGTTCGTGATCGCGCGCGAGCGCGCCGGTGGACGACGACGGCTGCGCGGCGGCGCGGTCGTGCGCGCGCGGTCCGCGGCGCCGCTCCAGCTCGCGCCGGGGCCGCTGCCGCCCCCGCCCGCCGAGAAGACCCGCGTCACGCTGTTCTTCGTGTCGAAGGACGACGGCCTGCTCCGGCCGGAAGAGCGGGACGTCGAGAAGCCGGTCGACGCGGTCGGATTCGCGCGGACGATCATGCGCGAGGAGGCCGCGGGGCCGAAGGACCCCGCGCTCCTGCCGGCGTTTCCCGAGGGTCTGACGCTCCGGAACGCATTCGTTCCGGGCGACGGCCGCGTCGTCGTCGATTTGAACGTCGCGCCGGCCTGGGCGAAGGCGGCGGGGTCCGCCGACGAGCTCGCGTGCGTCGGGGCGGTCGTCGACGCGATGCTCCAGAACCTCGCGCAGACCGACCGCGTGCAGATCCTCGTCAACGGCAGCGCGGTCGAGACGCTCGCGGGGCACGTCGACATCAGCCGCCCTCTTCCCGCCATGAAGGACGTCATGGGCGCGGCCGCCGCGGCGCCCGCATCCGGCCCCGGCGAGGCGCCCGCATCCGGGCCTCCTCCCGCAAGCGGCTCGGAGGCGCCGACGGCAACGTCCCCGTCGGCCCCGTCCGCGGCGCCGCCCGGGAAAGGAACGGCGACCCCGGCGCCTCCGCCGCCGCCTTCGGAGGGCTCGCGATGAGCGATCCCCGACCGATCGGCGTCTTCGACTCGGGCGTGGGCGGCCTCACCGTCGTCCGCCGGCTGCGGGAGGAGTTCCCGCGGGAATCGTTCCTGTTCCTCGGCGACACGGCGCGGCTGCCGTACGGGACGAAGTCGCCCGAGACGGTCGAGCGCTACTCGCTCGCCAATGTCGGTTTCCTGCTCGCGCGCGACGTGAAGTTCCTCGTCGTCGCGTGCAACACCGCCTCGGCCCTGGCGCTCCCCGCGATCGAGGCGATTTCCCCCGTCCCGGTGGTCGGCGTGATCGAGCCGGGAGCAGCGGCGGCCGTCGCGACGGGCCGGCGCCGGATCGGAGTGATCGGCACCGAGGCGACGATCGCCTCGGGAGCGTATGCCCGGGCGATCGCCCGCCGCGCTCCCGACCGCGAGGTGGTCGCGCGCGCCTGCCCGCTCTTCGTTCCGCTCGCCGAGGAGGGATGGATCGACAACGCCGTCGCGCGCGAGACCGCCGAGATCTACCTGTCGCCGTTTCGCGCCGACGCCGTCGAGGCGCTCGTGCTGGGGTGCACGCACTACCCGCTGCTCAAAGGAACGATCGCGCGCACGCTTCCCGACGTCGCGCTCGTCGACTCGGCCGACGCGGTATGCGACGCCGTGCGCCCCCTGCTGACCCCCGCGCGGCGAAGCGAGAAGGAATCGGAATACCATGTCTGCGTGACCGACGCCGCCCAACGCTTCCGGACCGTGGCCGAGCGCTTCCTCGGCCGCCCCATCGACCGTCTCGAGCACGTCGACATCACGGGGCACCTGTGACGCGCGAAGCCGGTCGCGGGGGAGAGGGCCGCGCGAACGGCCGCGGCGGAGAGGGCCGCGTGAACGGCCGCGGCGAAAAGCCGCGCGGCGAGGAACGCCGCGACGACGGCCGCAGAGCGGACGGCCGCACTCCGGACGAGATCCGTTCCGTGACGATCGAGACCGGCGTCTCGCGCTACGCCGAAGGCTCCGCGCTCATCGTCCAGGGGGAAACGCGCGTCCTCTGCACCGTGTCGATCGAGGACAAGGTCCCCCCGTTCCTGAAGGGCACCGGCACCGGCTGGGTCACCGCCGAGTACGGGATGCTCCCGCGCGCCACCCACACGCGCTCGCCGCGCGAGGCGGCCCGCGGAAAACAGGGCGGGCGGACGATGGAGATCCAGCGGCTGATCGGGCGGGCGCTCCGAAGCGTCGTCGACCTCACGGCCTTCGGCGAGCGGACGTTCACCCTCGATTGCGACGTTCTCCAGGCGGACGGAGGGACGCGCTGCGCCTCGATCACGGGCGCCTGCGTCGCGCTCGCCGTCGCGTTCGCGAAAGTCTCCGACCAGCACTTCCTCCGGAAATGGCCGATCCGCGAGACGGTCGCCGGCGTCTCGATCGGCCGCCACGAAGGCCGCGCGCTGCTCGACCTCTGCTACGAGGAGGACTCGTCGGCGGAAGTCGACTGCAATCTCGTCGGGACGGCCTCGGGAAGGTTCGTCGAGATCCAGGGAACCGCCGAGAAAGAGCCGTTTTCGAAGGACGATCTCGACGAGCTCCTGCGCCTCGGCAACGGCGGGCTCGCGTCGCTCTTCGCGATCCAGCGCGCCGCGATCGACCCGGTCGTCGCCAGCCTGCGCCTCTCCGAGAACGTCTTCCGCCGGGAGGTCTAGCCATGGCGAACGACCCCTCCGGACTCGGTCAGGGCGATGCGACGGTCGCCCGCTACCTCGAATCGGTCCTCGGTCCCGAGGACGCGGTCCTCGCGGAGATCCGCGAGCGCTCCCGGGCCGCGGGCCTTCCGGAGATCGAGGTCGCACGTTTCGACGGCCGCCATCTCGAGACGATCGCCCGCGCGGCCGGAGCGAAGAAGATCGTCGAGATCGGGACGCTCGGC
>DATFVB010000059.1 GCA_035260525.1 Thermoanaerobaculia bacterium | reverse complement strand
TCGGCTCGGGGCCGGGTTTGAACGGCGCGAACTTCAAGACCTCTCTCCAGATGATCGCTCCCGTGGTCGGCGCCGACGTAACGGGCCGGCTCGTCTTTCATCCTGTCGGCGCGGGGGGGAGCGTCGACGACCCCTCGATCGACATCTTCGTCCCGCGCGGACACGCCCTGTCGTTTGCCGACGTCGTCGTCGCGATGGGACAGACGGGCTTCGGAACGCTCGATCTGATCGTTTCGGCGGATTCGGCGGTGCCGGTCACGCTCGCCCGCAACTTCAACGATCAGGGCAGCGCGGGGTCGTCGGGACTCGGCGAGGAGCTCGTCGCCGAGTCGGGCGCCTTCTCGAACGCGGGACAGATCGTCCCCGCCGGTTTCACCGGGTATCTCAGCGCGCCGGTGGACCCGGGGAAGGCGCGCCTGAACATCGGGCTGCGCACGCTCGACTCGGGAGCCTTCGTCACGTTCCAGCTCGAGGACTCGGCGGGGAACCTGAAGGCGACGTCGCAGTCCGTCTTCCCGCCCAACTACTTCAACCAGTTCCACGCCGAGCAGATGTTCGGCATGGATCTCGCGGCCAACGACGTCGTCGAGGTGAGCGTGTCGACGGGAAGCGCGATCGTGTTCGGCGCGACGACCGACAACGTCACGAACGATCCGAGCGCGCAGTTCGTCCACCCGGTCTTCGGCGTGCTCTGACCCGGGCGCGCGCGGCGGCGTCGCCGCCGCGCGCGTTCGTCCCGATCGATCCGTTCGCGCCGTTGCCCGAGAGAATCGAAGTGAATCGCTCGTATCGCGTGCGCCGATCGGCGAACGCGGGCATTTCGCTCATCGGATTTGAAGCGTTCAGATCAGGCGGCCGGCGGACGTTTCCTCTACCGTGAATCTCGTCAGAACAATCGGGATCGACGCCCCGGCCAGCACGCCGTCGCAACGGTCCCCAACACGAGGAGGACGTCATGCACGTTGAGACATCCACCCGGCGCCGGTCGGCGCCGACAATTCTTTTTGCCCTTCTGTTCCTTCTCGGGACGGCGCTCGCGGCCCGCGCGACGGTCGTTCCGGCTCCCCACGTCACGCTCAACGGAATCGCCGGCATCGACCTGCACGGCACGTTCGCGGTCTGGACTTCCGATCACAGCGGCTCCGGACACTTCACCGCGACGATTTACTGGGACGACAGTGATCTGGCCGCCACCTCGCCCGGGGCGGTGAGCTCGAACGGGCCAAAGATCTTCGAGACACAGGGCACGCACAACTATGCGGGACCGGGACCGGACCCTCTCATTCACGAGAGAATCTACAATGGTTTCGTCCACGTCACCGACTCGCAGGACGACTCTTCCGCGGACATCGGCTTCGCGGTCGTGATCCGGAAGAGCCAGCTCGTTCCCGCGGCCCTTTTCGCGGATGACAGCAGCGACGCGGAGACGAATTCGGACGTCGACGGTATCTTCGAGTTCGGCGAGACGATCCTGCTCAACCCGAGCTGGTCGAACGAGGCGGACAACCTGAACCACGTCACCGGCACGCTGTCGTCGTTCACGCGCGGCGGAATCACCGCGGGTGAGACCTATACGATCATGCGGGGCGCCGCCGAATACGGAAACCTGGCGAAGTACGACGTGCACGACTGCTTCAATGGCAACGTGCCGTGCTTCAAGCTCTCGGCGACGCTCACCGGCCCCCGTCCGCAGACCCACATCGATGCGCAAGTCACGGAGGAGGTCACCGGTGAAGTCTTTCATACCTGGACCATCCACATGGGCGGCAGCTTCTCCGACGTGGTCGTGAACTCGGGCTTCTACAAGGACATCGAGACGATCCTGCACAACGGAGTCACGCTCGGATATGGGGACGGAACCTTTGGTCCGGCCGGAACGACGACTCGAATGCAGGCTGCGATCTTCATCACGCGAGCGATGTTCCAGGGCGACGAGACCCAGATTCCCTCGACCGGAACGGGATACAACTGCAGCGCGGTGGACGGACTGTCGATGTTTACCGACATTCCGGCCACGAGCCCGTTCTGCAAGCACGTCAACTACCTGGCGAGCCGCCAGATCGTTCTCGGCTGCACCACGACCCAGTTCTGCCCGAACAATCTGATCAGCCGCGCCCAGACGGCGATGCTTCTCGCCCGCTCCCAGCCCCCGCTCTATCCGGGAGGAGAGACGGACGTACCGATGGCATACACGGGTCCGACGACGGGGCGGACGTATGACTGCAACGTCGCGACCGCCAATGTTCCCTTCCCGGACGTCTCCGCGAACCAGGCGATCTGCCGGTTCGTCGGCTACGTCTGGTCGCTCGGGATCGTGGACGGTTTCCAAGACGGAACGTTCCACCCGAACGGGCTCTCCAACCGTGCCCAGATGGCGAAAATGCTCACCCGCGCCTTCCAGCTGAAGCTCTACCAGCCGTAACGGTTCGGATCGGGGCCTCTTTCGAGGCCCCGATCCTCTCTTTCGAGGGCCGCGCCGGGAGTTGCTCCTCCCGGCGTTTTTCGTCTTCTCCGGGTTCTCTCGCGGCAGTTCGGCTCTTTGTTTTGCGCGGGCGATCACCCATAATCGCGCGCCGTGTCGCACCGCCGAAAGAGACGTCCGGCGCATCCTCCTGCTCCGGCGACGCGGCGGCAGGATTTCCTCGTTCCCATCGTCATGGCCGCGACGCTCGCCGCGGCGACGCTCGTCGTCGACGTGCGGGCGGAATCTCCCTTCGACGCGCCGAAACGTCTCGCCGCGACGGTCGGATGCGCGCTCGCGGCCGCCCTCGCGTTCGGGAGGGCGCGGCGCGGCTCTTCGCGCTGGCGCGACCTTTCACCCGCCTCCCGATGGACGGCAGGTCTGCTGCTGGCCGCGCTGGCGGCGACCGGCCTCTCGGCGGTGCTTTCGCCCCGGCGGGCTCCGGCGCTCGATTCCTGGAGGGAGATCCTGCTCGTCGCGCTCGCCCTTCCCGTCGGCGCCTCCCTCGCCGCGCCGGGATTCCGGATCGCGGCGTTCGGGTTCTTCTCCGCGGCGGTCGCGAGCGCGCTGCTCGCGCTCTCGGAGGCGGCCGGGTGGCGGTTGCCTCTCCCCGTCGTGAGCGTTCCCGGCCGGTCCGGCACGGGGGCGATGCTCGGCAACGAAGGGCTCCTGTCGATCGTCCTGTCGATCGCGGCCGTGGGCGCGTTGGCCGTCGTTCTCGGCTCGAGCCGGCGAGGCGATCGCCGGCTGGCCGCGGCGGCGCTCGTTCCGATCGCGGCGGTCCTCGTGATCAACCGGAATCTGACGTCGGCGGCGGCGGTCGCGGCCGGCGCCGCCCTGGTCGGATTCCGTCTCCACGGGCGGCCGGCGCTCCGGGCCGCCGCGGCGGCCGTGCTGGTCGCGGCGGCCGGGATCGCGCTCTACCCGCCGGCGCGCGCCCGCGTTCGTGAGGCCGCCGCATACCTCCGCGCGGGCGACTGGAATCGGCTTCTGAGCTACCGCGAGGGGCCATGGGTGGCGGCCGTCGAGATGATCCGCGAACGGCCTCTGTCCGGCTGGGGCCCCGGGACGTTCGGCGCGGAGTTCGTCCCCCACCGCCTCGCGGCGGAAGTCCGGCGCGGCGCGCGGTTCGTGAACCCGCGCGAGGAGAGCGCCTACGTCGAGGCGCACTGCGATTATCTCCAGGCGGCCGCGGAGGCGGGACTCCCGGCCGCGGCCGCCGCGGTCGCGGCGGCGACGCTCCTCGTGATCGCGGTCCTTCGGCGAGCTCGCGGCGGCTCGCCCGAGTTTCGGGCGTCGGCGGCGGGCCTCGCCGCCGTCCTGTGCACGGGCGCGGTCTCCGCGCTCACCTGGTTTCCGCTGCAGAGGCCCGCGTCCTCGCTTGCGCTCCTCCTCGCCGCCGGCCGCGCGTGGCGCATCGCGGGCCGGGGAGAGGAGCGCGAATGATCGCGCGCGCCGCGGCCGTCGTGCTGGTCCTCGTCGCGGCGACCGTCCCGGAGATCCGCCGCTACCGGGCGGAGAGGCTCCTGTGGCGCATGCACGCGGCCGCGGACCTCCTCGGGTCCGATCCGGCGCATTCGCCCGACTCGCGCGGGGTGGTCGAGTGGATCGACCGCTCCGCCGGGGAGGCCGCCGCCGCGCTGCCGGGCGACGGGAGGCCCTGGCTGCTCGAGGGCGAAGCGCGGCTCGATGTACGGGACTTCCCGGGCGCGCTGGCGGCGCTGCGGCGCGCCTCGGCCGCCGGCGAGCGCGCCGACGTCGATTTCGAGATGGGACGCGCGTTCGTGCTGTCGCGGGATTTCCGAAAGGGACAGGACGCGCTCGTGCGGGCGGCCTGGATCAGCCCCGCCGTCCTCTCGCCGCTCCCCGACGCCGCGCGGGAGGCGCTCGAACGGGAGATCGCGCGGCTGGCGGGCGAGCTCCGGCAGGGACGCCTGAAGTCTCCTCCGCCGCGGCCGGAGTGACCGTGCGCATCCTTTTCGTCACGCCGAGATTTCCGTTTCCCCTGCGCCGAGGGCACCAGGTGCGCGCGTTCCACCAGCTCCGTCTCCTGAGCGCGCGAAATCGGATCACGCTCTTCGCCGTGTCCTCCGAGGACGCGCCGCCGGACGCGATGGAGGCCGTCGCGCCGTTTTGCGAGGAGATCGTCCCGGTGAAGCTTCCCCCGGCGGCGGCGGCGGCGGGCGCGATGCGAGGCGCGTTTTCGGGGCTTCCGCTTCAGGCCGGCGTCTTCGCCGGAGCCGCGCTGCGCCGGCGCCTCGAAGAGACGATCCGCCGCCGCCGGCCCGACGTCGTCCACGTGCAGCTCGCGCGGATGGCGCCGGTGTGTGAAGAGGGAGTCGGAGTCCCGAGGGTGATGGATCTCGTCGACTCGCTGTCGCTCAACATGGAGCGCCGCTTCCGCCGCGACCGCGGCCCCGCGCGGTGGGCCGCGTACGCCGAATGGAAGTCGATGGCCCGCTACGAGCGGAAAATCGCGGCGACCTGGGAGCACGTGACGGTCGTGTCCCCGGTGGACCGGCGGGCGATCGGCGACTTCCCGCGCCTGAGCGTCAACCCGAACGGCGTCGACCTTCGCCAGTTCGCGTTCGTCCCGGACGGGCGCGCGGCGGCGACCGTCGTCTTCACCGGGAACCTCGGCTACTTTCCGAACGTCGACGCTCTCACGTGGTTCGCGGGGGAGATCCTGCCGTCGATCCGGCGCGAGGTGCCCTCGGCCGTCTTTCGCGTTTCGGGCGCGCGCCCCGCGGCCGCCGTCCGGGCGCTCGCCGGCGGGGAAGGCGTGCGAATCGAGCGCGACGTCGACCGGATCGAAGGCGCGCTCGCGGGCGCGACCGTCGCCGTCGCGCCGATGCGCGCGGGGTCGGGGCAGCTCCTGAAGATCCTCGAGGCGATGGCGTCGGGCGTTCCGGTCGTCGCGACCTCGCTCGCGGCCTCGGCGTTCGATTTCGTCTCCGGGCGGGAGCTCCTCGTCGCCGACGACGCCGCGGAGTTCGCATCCGCCGTCTCGCGCCTCCTCCGGGACCCGGACGAGGCGAAGGCGATCGCGCTCCGCGCCCGCAGGAGGGTGGAGGAGCGCTACGGCTGGGAGCGCTCGGTCGCCGACCTCGAGCGGATCTACGCGTCGGTCGCGCGCTCTTCGCCGGAAAGCAACCCGAGCGACCGGTAGAGCGCGATGTGGCGCTCGGCGGCGCCGCGCGGCTCCCGGTCCGGAGAGAGCGGCGGGTCCGCGACGCCGGCGACGAGGATTCC
>DATFVB010000058.1 GCA_035260525.1 Thermoanaerobaculia bacterium | reverse complement strand
GGGCGGTGTCTCCCCACGACCACGGCCTCGCCCAGTCGAGCGCCGGGGTGACGCGCGTTGCAGCATGCATCAGCTCCGGCGCCACGTCGAACCGCCGCGGGTTCACGAGCCTCGGATATCCCCTCGAGTACGTGAAATAGCCCGCGAGCCTCGGCCCGAGCGCATCCGCGAGCAGCATCGTCTGCTGCGCAATCCCGCCGCGGTCGGGGGGGCCGGGGCCGAGGAGGGCGAGGGAGGAAGACGGCATCCGGGGGATTATCGGTCAGCGGCGCGCGCCAGTTGCCGGTCGCAGCGACCTGCCGTCATCGCGAGGGCAGCGAAGCGATCTCCAAGCAAGCCGGCTGGACGGGTGCATTCCAGCCGACGCGGAGAAGCGCTCGATCATCCCCCCCGACGACCGTTTCGCCGAGACGTGGAGGCTTTCGAGTGAAATCTGGACCCTGGCCGGACGGGAGTTGGGTCAATCCGGACTTTGCCGATCTGTTGCGAGGGTTGTCCGCCGCTGACGCCCGTTTCCTCGTCGTCGGCGCCTCGTACCACTCTTAACCGCGCGCGACCGGCGATCTCGACGGGTGGGTCGAGCCTTCAGAAGAAAATGCCCGGCGCGTCTTCGCAGCCCTCGAGGAATTCGGCGCGCCGCTGACCGAGTTGACGATCGAAGACCTCGCGTCTCCGAACCTGATCTTTCAGATGGGAGTCGCGCCCCGCCGGATCGACATCATCAAGAAAATCGAGGGAGTCGCTTTCGAGGAGGCGTGGCCCGATCGGGTTTACGGGACCTACGGAGATGTCCGGTTTCCGTTGATCGGAAAGGACGCGCTCCTCCGCAACAAACGGGCGGTCGGCCGCCCGAAGGACCTCATCGACGTGGACCTGCTCGAACGATCCTGAAGACGGATTCACTCCGCCGCTCTCAGATAGAACGCCTTCAGGTACTCAGACTCGGGGCAATAGATCGAGACGGGGTGATCCGGCCCGGCGCCGGCCTTCTCGACGATCGAGAACGTCCGTTTCGCGTCGAGGGCCGCTGCGAAGAGGATCTGCTGGAAGAGCTCGGCCGAGACGACGCCGGAGCAGGAGCAGGTGAGGAGAAACCCTCCGGGAGCCACGAGCGTCATTGCCAGGCGCGCGACGTCCTTGTAGCCGCGTGCGGCGCGGTCGACATCGCCCTTCTTCTTCGCGAACGCCGGCGGATCGAGGATGACGACGTCCCAGCGCTCCCCGGCGGCGACGCGGACGCGAAGATCCTCGAAGACGTCGGCCCGAACGAAGTCGGCCGGATCGGCCGCGAAGCCGTTCTCGCCCCGGTTCCGCGCCGCGAGGGCGAGCGCCGCCTCCGACGAATCGACGTCGACGGCGCGCGATGCGCCCCCCGCGAGCGCGGCGACGGAGAAACCGCCGGAATACGAGAACAGGTTCAGCACGCTCTTTCCGCCCGAAAGTCCGCGCACGCGGCGCCGGTTCTCCCGCTGGTCGAGGAAAAAGCCGGTCTTCTGGCCGGAGGCGAGATCGGCGACGAAGCGCAGGCCGTGCTCCTCGAAAGCGGCCTCGGCGGCCTTTTCCCCGGGCTCTCCTTCCGTTCGCACGACGAGAGCGGGCGGTGCGAAGACGTCGCGGTATGCGGCGGCGATCATCCCGACGGCCCGGGCCGCTCCGCCGGCGCCGACCTGAAGCACGTGCGTCTCGCCGTAGCGGTCGGCGATCACCCCGGGCGCGTGATCGCCTTCCGCGTGGAGCAGGCGGTACCCGGTCGTCCGTGGAGGGATCACGTCGCGGCGAAGATCCCGCGCCGCCTCGAACCGGCCGCGGATCGTCCCCCCGTCGAACGGCTCGGCGCCGAACGTCCAGAGCTTCGCCACGATCGTCCGTCCCGACCCGGTGAAGCCGTACCCCAGGGTTTCGCCGGCCTGGGAGCGGATTTCCGCGATCCCGTCGTTTTCGTCCCCTTCCCGGCCGCGGACGGCGCCCGAGAAGACCCACGGGTGGCGGCGGAGCACGGAATGGTCGCGTCCGGGCGAGAGCGTCAGGACGAGCATCCGCGAATCGTATCCGCCTTCGCTCGCTTGCGCCCGCCGACGCGGGCTCGGCGAGCTACGGCGCGACTTTGCCCGCCTCGATCGACAATACGCTCGCCCGCCGACGCGGGCTCGGCGAGCGACGGCGCGGCTTTGCCCGTTCCGCCCGGTCTCCCCGGAAGGGCGCGAGGTACTTCCGCCGCGCGAGCCGACGTTTCTATTGACTCCGGCCGGGCGGCGGTCTTAAATCATCCCGTGCCGGTCGACCCCGAGGAACTGTCCAAGCTCTCGGCCCGGGAACTCCTCCAGCAGGGAACCGCTCTCCTGCACGCCAACCGCGTCGAGGACGGGTCGCTGGTGATTTTCACCCTGTGCGAGCGGTTCTCGGCCGCGGACGAGTCCGTCCCGCCGCACGTCCTGTCGCTCTACGCGCTGTGCCTCGCCCGGCAGGGAAAGCGCAAGGAGGCCGTCGAGACCGGCCGCGCCGCGATCCGACGGGACTCGAGGAGCGCGACCTGCCGCCTGCACATGGCGAAGATCTACCTGCTGGCCGACTCACGCCGGAAGGCGGTCGAGGAGATCTCCGCGGGCCTGACGAGCTCCCCGAACCATCCCGAGCTGCTGAAGCTCCGGAAGGAGATGGGAGTGCGCCGGCGCCCGGTGATCGGGTTTCTCTCACGCGACAACCCGCTCAACGTGAAGCTCGGAAAAGCGCGGGCCGCCAAGAAGAACACCACGTAGTCGGCCGGACTAACCGCATTCTCTTCAGCTCGTTACCACGATTCTCATCCTCTTCACGCCGATATGGGACAATTCGCGGTCTCATGCCCCTCGCCGAAGCCCCGTCCCCGGCCGCCGATCCTTCCACCGAGCGCGACGCACCCGACGCTTCCGTCCCGCTCTTGAACCGCGAGCTTTCCTGGCTCGCGTTCAACGAGCGCGTGATCGAGGAGGCGGAGGACACGTCCCATCCCCTCCTCGAACGGTTGAAGTTCCTCGCGATCTCCCAGACGAACCTCGACGAGTTCTTCATGATCCGGGTCGCGGGTCTGCGCGCGCAGCTCTCGGCCGAAGTCACGGAGCTCTCGATCGACGGGCTGACCCCCGGCGAGCAGCTCGACGCGGCTCGACGAGCCGTCAAGAAGATGGTCCAGCGCCAGGCGAAGTGTCTCGTCGAGGACCTCGTTCCGAGGCTCGCGGACGCCGGGATCACCATCTCGTCGATCGGGTCGCTCGACGAGACCGGGCGCGCGTCGGCGGGAGAGTACTTCCGGCGAACCGTGTTCCCCGTCCTGACGCCGCTCGC
>DATFVB010000057.1 GCA_035260525.1 Thermoanaerobaculia bacterium | reverse complement strand
AGAAATACGAGGCCGAAGGGAACCCGTACTACGCCACCGCCCGGCTCTGGGACGACGGGATCATCGATCCCGCCCAGACGCGCGACGTGCTCGCGCTCGCGCTGGCCGCGGCGGAGAACGCGCCGGTGGAAGAGACTCGCTTCGGCGTCTTTCGAATGTAGGACCGTCGCGGGAGCTGGCTCGGGGAACGAGAGCGTGTGACGGCGGCGCGGCTCGTCGCCCTCATCCGGCGGCCTGCGGCCGCCACCTTCTCCCGCCGGGAGAAGTCGCGCGGAGACGTCGCTTCGCGACGCGACCTCGTGTCGACTCGACCGCGCCGCCGCCACCCCCTTCGCCCGCGCTCCCGCTCCCGCATCGCGGAGCTTTCGCCTCGGTGGCTCGCGCCCTGGCGTGCGCGGCGATCGGCGCACTCGGCGCTGACGCGCCGGCCGCTTCGCGGCTGCGACTTTCGTCGCGCGCTGGATACCCTTCGGGCGAAAGCTCTCCGCGATGCGAAGGGTCCGGGGGATCGCCGGGGCAGAACGCTCCCGATCCCTCGTTTGACGTGTGGCCTTCGTCGCTGCACTACAATCGCCGCCGCATGACCGCTGAGAACGGGTACACGACGCTCCGCGTCGAAACGGCCGGGCCGGTGGCGTCCGTCACGCTGAACCGGCCCGACGTGCGCAACGCGTTCGACGAGGCGATGATTGCGGAGCTGACGCGCGTCTTCGGGAGCTTCGAAGCCGGGGGCGACCGGCGCGCCGTCGTCCTCTCCGGCGAAGGAAAGACGTTCTGCGCCGGGGCGGACGTGAACTGGATGCGCCGGGCCGCGTCCTTCTCCCCGGAGGAGAACCGGGAGGACGCCCGGCGGATGGCGCGGATGCTCCGCACGATCGATACCTCCCCGCTGCCGGTGATCGGGAAGATCCGCGGGGCGGCGATCGGCGGCGGCGTCGGGCTCGCGGCCGTGTGCGACATCGCGATCGCGGCGGCGGGAACGGTCTTTTCGCTCGCGGAAGTGAAGCTCGGCATCCTTCCGGCGGCGATCTCCCCCTACGTGCTCCGCGCGATCGGGGCGCGCAGCGCGCGCGACTGCTTCCTGACGGGCGAGCGGTTCGACGCTGCCGAGGCGCGAAGAATCGGACTGGTGCACGCCGTGGTCGACGAGGCCGACCTCGACGCCGCGGTCGGCCGGAAGGTCGACGCGCTCCTCTCCTCCGGGCCGGAGGCCGTCGCGGCCGCCAAGTCGCTCATCGACCGCGTCTCCGGGCTGGAGATCGACGAGGCCTTCCCGGTGACCGCGGACGCGATCGCCGAGCGGCGCGCTTCGGCCGAGGGACAGGAGGGGCTCTCCGCGTTCCTCGAGAAACGTCGCCCGTCCTGGTTCCGATCCCGGTGACGATCCGAACCCGCGCTGACGGGGCTCAGGAGGCCGGCGGCGCCGCCGGGGGCGGCGGCGCGGCAGAGGGCGGGGGCGCGGCCGGCGGCCGGCGCGCCGCGTCGTCCTCGAAATCGGCGCCGCAGTAGTAGCACTTCACCTTCGCGCCCGGAAGCGCATCGGGCCGCCAGTAGGTGAATCGCTTCGCGCACTTCGGACAGCGGAACGTGCCCCGGTTTCCGTCGATTCCGTTCATGGGCCGATTGTATCGGATCGACAGGGAGGAGCGGCCGGTCGCGCGTGTTCGCGGCGGTTACAATCCCGACGAATGAAGATCCGACGTCTCCTCATCGCCAACCGCGGCGAGATCGCCGTCCGCGTCGCTCGCACCGCGCGCGAGCGCGGCCTCGTCACGATCGCGGTCTACTCCTCCGCGGACCGCGGCGCGCGCCACGTCTCGGCGTGCGACGAGGCGATCGAGATCGGCGCCGCGGCGGCCGCGGAGTCCTACCTGAACATCCCCCGGATCCTCGAGGCGGCGAGGCGAACGGGAGCGGACGCGGTGCACCCCGGCTACGGCTTCCTTTCGGAGAACGCCGGGTTCGCCGAGGCCGTCGAAGCGGCCGGTCTCCGGTGGATCGGGCCTCCGCCGGCCGCGATGCGCGCGATGGGCGGCAAGATTTCCTCGCGCGAGAGGATGCTCGCGGCGGGCGTGCCGGTCGTCCCCGGCTTCCAGGACTCCTCCGCGGACGAAGCCGCGTTCCGGCGGGCGGCGGAAGATCTCGGGTTCCCGGTGCTGGTCAAGGCCTCCGCGGGCGGCGGGGGAAAGGGAATGCGGCGGATCGATCGCCCCGAGCAGCTCGCGGACGGGCTCGCGGCGGCGCGCCGAGAGGCGGCCTCCGCGTTCGGCGACCCCGCGGTCTATCTCGAGGAGGCGATCGACCGGCCCCGCCACGTCGAGATGCAGATCTTCGGCGACATGGGCGGACACGTCCTCGCGCTCGGCGAGCGGGAATGCTCGATTCAGCGCCGGCACCAGAAGATCGTGGAAGAGGCTCCCGCCGCTTCGATCGGTCCGGAGACCCGGCGGCGCATGGCGGACGCGGCGGTCGCCGCGGGGAAGTCGGTCGGCTACGTCGGGGCGGGCACCGTCGAGTTCCTCGTCGATCCCGCCGGGCGGTTCCATTTCCTCGAGATGAACACGCGGCTCCAGGTCGAGCATCCGGTCACCGAGGAGACGCTGGGAATCGATCTCGTCGGTGCGCAGATCGACGTCGCGGAGGGGATGCCGCTGCCGGCGGTTTGGGGGGATCTCGTTCCCCGCGGGCACGCGATCGAGTGCCGGGTGTACGCCGAGGACCCGGAAACGTACCTTCCCCGGTCGGGGAGGGTCCTGGCCTACGAGGAGCCGGAGGGGCCCGGCGTCCGCGTCGACTCCGGAATCGAGCGGGGCTCCACGGTCGGCATCGACTACGACCCGATCCTCGCCAAGCTCATCGTGCGCGCCGAAGACCGCGCTGCGGCCGTCCTTCGCATGCGGCGCGCGCTGTCGGAGTACGTGATTCTCGGCGTGACGACGAACCTCCCGCTGCTTTGCCGGATCGCGGCCTCCGAGGCGTTCGCGTCGGGGGAGATCGACACCGCTTTCCTCTCGCGCCTTCCTCCGGGCGGGGAGCGGCATCCTCCCGCCGCGGCGATCGCGGCCGCGCTCGCCGCGGCGCGCGGCGCCGGCCGCGCCGGAGAGCGCCCCGCCGCGACGCCGTGGAGCGAAGGCGGCGGATGGAGGGCCCGATGAGCCGCGCCGCGATCGGCCTCCGGCTCGGCGGCCGGGTCGAGGCGGTCGAGGCGCCGGCCGGCGCCGAGGTCGAGTCGCGCGACGGCGAGATCCGCGCGGTGACGATCGAAGGGCGGCGCGCTCCGGTGCGCGTCGCGGTCTCGGGCGAGGCGATCTACGTCTGGTGCGCCGGTGAGAGCTGGGAGTTCACCGCGGCGCCCGCGGCGGCGGCGCGAAGGCCCGGGGGGGCCGACGACGTCGGTCTCCGGGCGCCGATGCCGGGAAGGATCATCCGCCTCCTCGTGGCCGAAGGGGAGGAGGTCGCCCGTGGCGCCACACTCCTCGTCCTCGAGGCCATGAAGATGGAGCACGAGATCAAGGCGCCGCGGGACGGCAAGGTCGCCAGGCTCCCGTATCTCGTGGGCGACCAGGTCGAAGCGGGCGCGCCTGTCGTCGAATTCGCGGGATAATCGCGCCCATGACGGAAGAGCTGCCCTATTCGATCACGCGCCCGCGCGTCCCCCAGAACGCGACGATCTACGAAGTCGGTCCCCGCGACGGTCTCCAGAACGAGAAGGAGAACGTCCCGACGGCGGTGAAGATCGCCTTCATCGAGATGCTCGCCGACGCCGGACTGACGGCGATCGAGGTCACGTCTTTCGTGAGGCCGGACGCCGTTCCGCAGCTTGCCGACGCCTCCGAAGTCGTCCGCGGGGTCCGGCGCCGCAGCGGGCTCCGGCTGCCGGTCCTCGTGCCCAACATGAAGGGCTTCGAGGCCGCGCGCGCCGTCGGCGTCCGCGAGGTCGCGGTGTTCACCGCCGCGTCGGAGACGTTCAACCGCCGCAACATCAACTGCGGGATCGAGGAGTCGATCGAACGGTTTCGGCCGGTCGTCGCGGCGGCCGCGGAGGAGAAGATCCGGGTGCGGGGATACATCTCGACCGCCTTCGGCTGCCCCTTCGAGGGAAGGATCGAGCCGGAGTCGGTACGGGAGGTCGTCCACATGCTCCTCGACCTCGGGATCGAGGAGATCTCGATCGGCGACACGATCGGGGTCGCCACCCCGAACCAGGTCTACGACGTCGTCGAGACGCTCTATGCGTCGGGGGTGACGCGCGACGTCCTCGCGCTCCATTTCCACGACACGCGCGGGACCGCTCTCGCCAACGTGTGCGCGGGCCTCGATTGCGGCGTGACGATCTTCGACTCCTCCGCCGGAGGGCTCGGAGGATGCCCCTACGCGCCGGGGGCGACGGGGAACCTCGCGACGGAGGATCTCGTCTATCTGCTGGACGGACTGGGCGTTTCGACCGGGGTCTCGCTTCCCGGGGTCGTGGAGGCGAGCCTTTACCTCGCTCGGGAGACGGGCGGGCACCCGTCTTCCCGGTATCTCGCGGCGCGGCTCGGCGAGTCCGAGGCGGCGGCCCGCGCCTAGGGAACTTTCGATTGACACCGGGGAGCGGCGCGGGGTAAATTTTTTAACGACAGTGGTTTCCCATCTCGTGAGGGAAAATGCCTAAGTCGATCTTGCTGGCCGACGACTCGTTGACCATCCAGAAAGTCATCGAGTTGACGTTCTCCGACACCGATTACGAGCTGACGACCGTCAGCAACGGCGCCGAGGCGCTCTCGGCGCTCGATCGCCTCCGGCCCGATCTCGTCATGGCCGACGTGGTGATGCCCGGCAAGAACGGCTACGAGGTCTGCGAGGCGATCAAGTCGAACCCGGCGCTGGCCGATATTCCCGTGATCCTTCTCTCCGGGACCTTCGAGCCTTTCGATCGCGAGCGTGCCGAGCGGGCGCGCGCGAACGCGATCGTCACGAAGCCGTTCGACTCGAAGAATCTCCTCGTCCAGGTCGAGAGCCTCCTGCACGGCCGGCGGCCGTCATCGGCGAGCGTCGCCGTTCCGGCGGCCGCGGAGGCCCCCGCCCTCGAGCCTCGGGCGTTTCCTGCCGCGGCCGAGCCGGCAGGGCCGCCCTCCGATTTCCGCATGGATTTCGCCGAGTTTCCCGGAGAGAACGCGTTCGAAGAGGCTCCGCCGCTCGCCGAATCGCCCGCGCCCCATCCGCTCGATGCCGAACGCTCTGCCGAGACCGCGCCCGGCGAGCCGCTCGCTTTCCCGCTCGACGAGACTTCTCCGTTCGGGAGGCCCGCCGCCGGAGGCGTCGGCGCGCTCGAGACCGGCCCGGAAGAGAGGGGCGAGACGGCTTCCGAAGCGGACAACGTCTTCGAATTCCCCGCCGTCGAGCCTTCTTCGGAGCGCGAGACCGAGGCGCCGTCGCTCGAAGTGCCGGAATCCTGGTCCTCCGCCAAAGCCGACGAAGAGATCACTCAGGAGGTCCGGTCGCCGCGGTTCGAGCCGGAGCCCGCGTTCCCGGCGGAGCCCGTCTTCCTCCACCGTGAGCCGGAACCGGAGCCGGAGCCCGTGGCCGAGCCGCTCGTGGCCTCGCCCGCGGCGGAGCCGATCGTTCCTCCGGCCGCGGCCGCGCCGGCGCCGCCGGCCGTCCCGGAGATCACCACCGACACCGACATCGAGCGGCTCGCCCAGGGCGCGTCGATATCGGACCTCGCGAGCATGGTCAGCCGCATCGCCGGCCCGGTCTCCCTGTCCGACGAGGACGTGGAGCGGATCTCGCGCCGCGTCGTCGAGCGAATCTCCGACAAGGTCGTCCGCGACATCGCGTGGGAGGTCGTGCCGGAGATCGCGGAAATCCTCGTGCGGCAGCGGCTGCGGGAGTTGGAAGCCGAGACTTCCGGCGAACCGCGATAGATCTCTTGGCCTCGCCGAGCCCGCTCCCCAAGACATTCGACCCCTCCTCGTTCGAAGAGCGGCAGTCGCGCCGCTGGGAGGAGGCGGGGTCGTTCCTTCCCGGCGGCCGCCCCGGGGACCCGAAGTTCTCCGTCGTGATCGCGCCCCCGAACGTCACGGGCAAGATCCACATCGGCCACGCCCTGGAGAACTCGCTGGTCGACGCGATGGTGCGCTGGAAGCGAATGCAGGGCTTCCGAACGGTGTGGGTGCCGGGCACCGATCACGCGGGGATCGCCACCCAGATGGTGGTCGAACGGGCGCTCGCCCGCGAGGGCGTCGACCGAAAGGCCATCGGGCGCGATGCGTTCGTCGAGAAGGTCTGGGCCTGGAAGCGGGAATCGAAGGACTCGATCCGCCACCAGCTCGAGCGGCTCGGCTGCTCGCTCGACTGGAGCCGGGAGCGATTCACGCTCGACGAGGGGCTGTCGCGCGCGGTGCGCAAGGTGTTCGTCGATCTCCACCGGGACGGGCTCGTCTACCGCGGCCGCTACGTCGTCAACTGGTGTCCGCGATGCGGCACGGCGGTCTCGGATCTCGAGGTCAACCACGTCGAGACCCCGGGAAAGCTGTACTTCATCAAATACGACGTCGAAGGAGACGACGTCGGGGCGATCGTCGCGACCACCCGCCCCGAGACGCTGCTCGGGGACACCGCTCTCGCCATCGCCCCGAACGACCCGCGGACCCGGCGGCTCGTGGGGAAGACGGCGACCCTTCCGATCCTCGGGAGGCGCCTGCCGGTCGTCGAGGACGACTTCGTCGACCGCGAGTTCGGGTCGGGAATCGTCAAGGTCACGCCGGCGCACGACCCGAACGACTTCGCCGCCGCGAACCGCCACGGGCTTCCCGCGGTCGTCGTCATCGGCCCCGACGGCCGCATGACCGCGGAGGCCGGCCCGTTCGCCGGCCTCGACCGGTTCGAGGCGCGCGCGCGCGTTCTCGAGAGGCTCTGGTCCGAGCAGCGGATCGTCGACGCGCAGGAGCACGTCCACGCCGTCGGGCACTGCCAGCGCTGCGACACGGTGATCGAGCCGTATCTCTCGAGCCAGTGGTTCGTCCGCGTCGCGCCGCTCGCCGGGCCCGCGGTCGCCGCGGTCGAGAAAGGGGAGATCCGTTTCGTTCCCGAGCACTGGACGAAGACGTACTTCGAATGGATGCGGAACATCCACGACTGGTGCGTGTCGCGCCAGCTCTGGTGGGGACACCGGATCCCGGCGTACTACTGCGCCCGGGACCATGTGACCGTCGCCGAGGAGCCCCCGGCGGCGTGCGGGACCTGCGGCCTTCCCGATCTGGTCCAGGACCCGGACGTGCTCGACACGTGGTTCTCCTCGCAGCTCTGGCCGTTCTCCGTCTTCGGCTGGCCGGAGGCGACCGACGACCTCCGCGAGTTCTACCCGACCGACGTCCTCGTTTCGGGATTCGACATCCTCTTCTTCTGGGACGCCCGCATGATCATGGCGGGCCTGCGTCTCACGGGGGCGCCGCCGTTTTCGATCCTCCATCTCCACGGCCTGGTCCGGGACGAGAAGGGGGAGAAGATGTCGAAGACGCGCGGAAACGTGATCGATCCCCTCGACGTGATCGCCGAGTTCGGCGCGGACGCCGTGCGCTTCACGCTCCTCTCGCTCGCGTCCCCGGGCCGCGACCTGCCGCTCGCGCGGAGCCGGATGGCGGGCTCCCGCGCCTTCATGACCAAGGTCTGGAACGCGACGCGGTTCGTGCTCGCGCAAACCGAGGCGACACCGGCGCCCGGGCGCGGAGATCCCGCGGAGCCGCTTTCGCTCCTCGACCGAGCGATCCTCTCGCGGCTCCACGAGACGATCGAGGCGGTCGACCGGCAGCTCGGCGAGTTCCGCTTCGACCTCGCCGCCGCGAGCATCTACGAGTTCGTGTGGCGGGACTTCTGCGACCGGCATCTCGAAATGGTGAAGCCCGTGCTCTCCGGAAAGACGGGGAGCGACGCCGACCGGCGCTCCATCCGCCGCGTGCTCCTCGCGTGTCTCCGCGACGTCCTCGCCCTCCTTCACCCGTTCGCCCCGTTCGTCACGGAGGAGATCTGGGAAGCGATCGGCGGCGCGGGAATGCTCGCGACGGCGCGCTTCCCGAAATTCGACGCCGCCATTTTCGACCCGGAGTCGGTCGGGGCCGTCCGGGCGCTCGCGGAGATCCTCACGCGGGTCCGCAACTTCCGGTCGGAACGCGGGGCCCCGCCGACGGAGCCGGCCGAGCTGCGAATCGCCCCCGACGCGCCGCACGCCGCCGCGCTTCGCGAGCTCGGTCCGATCCTCGCCGCGCTCGGACGGCTCTCCTCTCTCGCGTTCGAGTCCCCCGCCGCGGACGACCTGCGGGACGTCGTCGAAGGCGTGTCCCTCGGAATCCGCTTCGCCGGCCGCGAGGCCGCGACGGACCGTGCCGGGATCGACCGCGAGCTCGACAAGCTGGACGACGAGATCCGCGTCCTGGCGGCCCGCCTTCGCAACCCCGACTATCTCGAGAAGGCGCCGGAGCCCGTCGTCCAGAAATCGCGGCAGCGGCTGTTCGAAATGGAGAAGCGCCGGGCCGCGCTGGCCGGTACGCCGCATTGATCGATTTCTTCGGCGGTCCTTTCGACCCGAAGGGCTTCCGGCGCCTCGCGAACTTCGTGTTCTTCCCCTCGGTCGACTCGACCAACGCGGTCGGGCGCGGGCTCATCGACCATGCCTTCGCCGAGGAGGTGGAGCTCGCGCCGACCGTGATCGCCGCCTCGTCCCAGAGCGAGGGGAAGGGGAGACGGGACCGCGCGTGGCTCTCGCCGGAGGGAGGCGTCTACGTGACGTTCGTCTTTCGCGTCCCCGAGGAGGCGCGGCTGGCGCAGCTTCCGCTGGCGGCGGGGCTCTGGGTATCGGAGGCGCTCGCCGCGGCGGCGGGATGCGAGACGCGGCTGAAGTGGCCCAACGACGTGCTCTCCGGGGACCGCAAGCTCGCGGGAGTGCTGACCGAGGCGAAGACGCGGGGGGAGGAGACGCACGTCGCGGTCGGGATCGGCGTGAACGTGCTGGGGGGCGCCGGCGATTTCGGGCCGGGCGCGACGAGCGCGGAGAGGGAAGCGGGCGGGGCGCCGTCGCTGCCTCGCGTGTTCGACGAGATCTGCCGCGCGTGCGACCGGTACCTCGAAGCGCCCGGAGACGCCCGGATCGTCGAGCGATGGCTTTCGCGCTCCCGCCACGCCCCGGGCGCCGAGATGCGCGTCGTCGCCGCGGAGGGCTCGGACGCGATCGTCGGGGAGTTCGCGGGACTCACCGACGACGGTTTCCTGCGGCTCCGGACGAGCGGGTCGGAGATCGTTCTCGCGACGGGGGAGGTCGGCTCGTGGTGAGCTCGCTCCTCGTCGTCGACGTCGGCAACACGAATACGGTGCTCGGGCTGTGGGAGGGACGCAAGCTCTCGGCGGACTGGCGGCTCGCGACGCGCCGCGATGCGACCGCCGACGAGATCGGGATGCTCCTGACGGGGCTGCTGGCGGCCTCGAAGCCGGCCGTTTCGCGCGCGATCGTCGCGACCGTGGTGCCGTCGCTCCAGTTCCCGTGGAAGACCGCGTTCCGCAAGTACCTGAAGCTCGACGCGACGTTCGTCGAGCCCGGGATCCGGACGGGCATGCCGATCCTCTACGACAATCCGCAGGAGGTCGGCGCGGACCGGATCGTCAACGCGGTCGCCGCGTTCGAAAAGTACGGCGGACCGTGCATCGTCGTCGACTTCGGCACCGCGACGACGTTCGACGTCGTCAACGCGGCCGGCGAATACGCCGGGGGCGTCATCACGCCCGGGGTCATGATCTCGGCCGAGGCGCTGTTTTCCCGCGCCGCCCGGCTGTCGCGGGTGGAGATCCGCCGCCCTTCCACGGTGATCGGGAAGACGACGACGGCGTCGATCCAGTCCGGGCTCTACTTCGGCTATCTCGGACTGGTCGACGGGCTCATCGAGAGGATCGCCGCCGAGATGGAATCGACGCCGAAGGTCGTCGCGACCGGGGGCCTCGCCGAGCTCCTCGGCCGGGCGTCGGCGAAGATCGACGCCGTCGACCCCCACCTCACGCTCGAGGGGCTCCGGATCCTGGACGAGAGAAACCGGCCCGGCCGCCGCTGACCGATGGCGGAAGACGCGGCCCGGGAGTTTTTCGCCGCGATCGAATCCGAGTTCATCGCCCGGCGCGGGACTCCGTTCCTTCTCTCGCCGAAGGACTACGCGGTCGCGCAGCGGTGGTTCGCGCTGGGAATCCCGGCGGCCGACGTCTGCGCCGGGATCGCGGACGCGTTCGAACGCCGCGAGGAGCGCGGCGCGGCCGGCCGCGTGAACAGCCTCGCGTATTGCGAGGGCGCGGTCCTCGAAGCGTGGGAACGCCGGGCTTCCGCCCGGGTCGGACATCCCGGGTCCGCCGAATCCGCCGGCGACGCCGGCGCCCGCCTTGCGGAGCTGGCGGGCGCTCTCGATTCGGTCGCCCCGCGGTTCGCCGCGGCGGTCGCGGGGGCCCGCCGATCGCTCGACCGCCTCGCGAAATCGGGAAAGACGGCGGAAGAGATCGAGGCGTCGCTTTCTCGGGTCGAGAAGAAGATGCTGCGCGACGTCGAGGAGGGCCTCGCCGACGAGGAGCGCGAGGCGATCCGCGCCGACGTGGATCGGCGCCTCGCGGGCGACGCCGCGGCGATGGAGGAGCGGGCGCTGCGGCGAACGCGCGACGTCCTCGCGCGGCAGCGGCTCCGGGCGATTCACCGGCTGCCGCGGCTTTCGCTCCTTTCGTGAGAGCCTCGCTTCGCCTGACGGTCGAGCGGCTGGCGCCGACGGGAGAGGGCGTCGCCCACGAGTCCGGAAAGGTCGTCTTCGTCGACGGCGCGCTGCCGGGCGAGACGATCGAGGCGGAGATCTTCGAGGAGAAGGCGCGGCATGCCCGGGCGAGCACCGCCGGCGTCCTCGAGGCCTCTCCGGACCGCCGTCCGGCCGACGCGCACGCGGCGTCCTGCGGCGGCACCGACTGGGCGCACGTGGAGGTCGAGGCCGCGCGCCGGTTCAAACGGGAGCTCTTCCTGGAGACGATGGCGCGGCTCGGGGGAATCGCGGCGCACGAGTTCGGAGAGCTCCCGATCTCCTCGTCACCCCTCGAATACCGGCTGAGAAACCAGTTCCACGCGTCGGCCGGAGAGGCGGGATTCTTCGCGCGGCGCTCGCATCGCGTCGTCCCGATCGACGGCTGCGAGATCGTGTCGCGCGAGACGCGGGGGAAGATTCGCCGCCTCGCGGCGGAGGCGGAGGGAACCGGGGGAACGATCGAGACGCTCGAGACCGTCGAGACCGGAGCGCGCCATCGCCTCGTCTGGCGCGCGGAAGGACTCCGGCTTCTCGCGTCGGACGCCGCCCTGGACGTCGACGTCGGGGGGCGCCCGTTTTGCGTGTCGGCCGGATCGTTCTTCCAGGTGAACCGCCACCGGATCGCTCCGTTCTTCGAGCAGATCCGGGAGCTTGCGGCGGAGGTCGCTCCCCGTGCCGCGCTCGACGCCTACGCGGGGGCGGGCTTCCTCACGCACGCCCTCGTCGAAGCGGGAGCGCGGGTGACCGCCGTCGAGTCGGATCCCTCCTCCGCGGCGGACGCCGCGTTCAACCGCGCGCGGTTCGGGGCGGAGCGGAGGATCGACCTGAGAACGGAATCGGTCGAAGCCTTCCTGCGGGGGCCGGCCGAGCCCGCCGACGTGGTCGTCGCCGATCCGCCGCGCGGAGGGCTTCGCGCGGCCGCGGCGGCGCTCTCGGAGCTCGCGCGGCGGCGGCTAATATACGTTTCATGCGAGCCGGCGTCCCTCGCGCGCGACCTGAAACCGCTGCTGGCCGGCGGACTGACGATCGAACGCGCCTGGCTGGAGGATTTCTTCCCCTTGACGCACCGCGTCGAGGCGGTCGTCTCGCTCGGGCGGCCGTGAGGGGAGTCGCCGCCGCCCTGGCGCACCGCCCGCGCGCGCCGCGTCCGGCGCGCGCGGCGAGGGCCTCCTGACGGATCGAGCGCGCCGGTGATCCGCCCCATCGCCCGCCGCGCGCCCGCGCCGATGCTCGCCGGCGCCGCGATGTTCGCCGCCGGCGTCTTCGCCGGAGGCTGGAGCGTGGCGGGAGGGTTTCTGGCGGTTGCCGCGGCCGGTCTCGCTCTGGCCGGAATCGCAGTCGGCGGCCGCCGATCGCCGCTCTTCGCCGGCCTCCTCGCTCTCTCCGCCGGGTTCGCGGCCGGCCGACTCGAGGTGGCCATTCCCGCCGGAAAGGCTGCGACGGCGTGGACGCGCATCGATCCCGACCGGCCCGTTCGCATCGTCGGCCGGATGCGCGGTTTCTGGACCGGGCCTCCCGAGCGACGGAGCGTCCGCCTGCGCGCCGAGACGATCGCGCAGGCCGGGACGACGGCGCCGTTTCCCGCCGACGTCGCGGTCCTCGGCTTCGGATCGGCGCCTCTTCCCGGAGTCCGGGGCGAGCGCGTCGCGCTGACGGTCTCGATCGACGTTCCGGCGGATCCGGTCTCGACGCGCGATCTTCCGACGCCGCGAGGCGTCTACCGCGCGACACTCAAGAGCGGCTGGCAGGCGCGGGTGCTCGCCACGCCGCCCCTCTCCGAGGCGGCGAAGGTGAACGAGTTCCTCGCGCGCCGGCTCTTCGCGGCCCGGCTTGCGCGGGAGACCGTGCAGGAGCCGGTGGCGGCCCTGCTGCTGGGCCGCGCCGGCGAGCTCGACCGGGAGCTCGCGGCCCGCGTCCGCCAGGGCGGGTTCGCCCACGTCCTCCTCGCGTCGGGGCTGCAGACCGGGCTCTTCGCCGGGTTCCTCGCCGGGCTCCTCGGGGCGCTCCGGGTTCCGCGGCGGCGGCGCGACGTCTTCCTGCTCGGCGGGATCGCGTTCTTCGTCCTCGTCGCCGGGGGCAGCCCGTCGGTCGCGCGCGTCGCGCTGACGCTCGGGTTCCTGCTCGCCGCGAGGCTCGCCGAGCTGCCCGTCTCCCTCTTCCAGGCGATCGGCGCCTCCGCCCTCGTCATCCTCGTCGCCGATCCGGGCGAGCTGTGGCGGTTCGGTTTCTGGATCACGTATGCCGCGTCTCTGGCGATCGCCGCCCTCACCGCGCCGATCGCGAGCGCGCTCTCCTTCCTGCCGGGACGGCTGCGGATGCCGGTCGCCGTCACGTTCGCGGCCCAGCTCGCCGCGGCGCCGCTGGTGCTCTGGCGGTTCAACGCGGTCTCGGCCGCGGCCTGGGTCGTCGCTCCGGCCGGCCTGCCGGTCGCGGCGGCGCTCATGCTCCTCGGCTTCGCCGTGCTCGGCGCGGCCGCGGCGGGCCTGCCGGCCGCCGTCCCCGGGGCGCTGTTCGGCGCGCTCTTCCGAGCCGTCTCCGCGGCCGCGTCGGTCCTGAAGGGAGCCGCGTTTCCCGCGGTGACTCCTCCTCTCGGGGCGGTGCTGCTCCTTCTCGCGCTGCTCGCGGTGGTCGCTCGGACGGCGGGACGCCGGCGGGCGGTCGCGGCGGCCGGCTACGTCGCGATCTTTCTGTTTCTCGCCTTGCGGGGAGTGCGCGGACCCGACCCGTCGTCGTTCTCGCTCGAGGCTCTCGACGTGGGGCAGGGAGACGCGTTCCTGCTGCGGAGCGCGGACTCGGCGTTCCTCATCGACGGCGGCGGCGGATTCTCGGGCGCCGAGGACTTCGGGCGCGCGCGCCTCCTTCCGAAGCTCCTCGATCGCGGCGTGAGATCGCTCGACGGCGTGCTCCTTTCGCATCCGCATCCGGACCACGGCGCCGGGCTCTTCGCCGTCCTGCGGGACCTCCGCGTGCGCGCGTTCCTCCACGGCGACGGGGAGGACGAGGGAGGTCTTTTCGCGCGGCTCGACGCGGAGGCGAGCGGGGCGGGAATCCCCGTGCGCGTCCTGAAGACAGGCGACCGCCTTGCCTGGGCGGGAGGGGAGTTCTCCGTGCTCCGGTCCGGCGGACGGCCGTTCAAGAGGGATCCGATCAACAACGAATCGGTCGTCCTTCTGTACGTCCGCGGAGGCCGCCGCGTGCTGCTGACGGGAGACGCCGGGACGCCCGCCGAGAGCGAGATCCTCGAGGCGGATCCGTCGCCCGCCCGGGTCGACATCCTGAAGGTCGGGCATCACGGCAGCCGCACGTCGTCCGGGGCGGGATTCGTGGCCGCGTTCGCTCCCCGGGCCGCCCTCCTCTCGTGCGGGCGCCGGAACCGGTTCCACCACCCGTCCCCCGAGACCGTCGCGACGTTCCGGCGGCTCCGCATTCCGCTCTTCCGGACCGACCTGAGATCGGACGTCGGATTCCTCGTCACACCCGGCCACCTTTTGCTGCGCGAGCGAGGACGGCCGTGACCCGCCGGCCGGTCGTGCTCGTCCTCGGCCCCACCGCCACCGGGAAGAGCGATCTCGCCGCCGCGATCGCGCGGGACTCGGGCGGCGACATCGTCTCGGCCGACGCGTTCGCGGTGTACCGCGGGCTCGACATCGGAACCGCGAAGCCGTCTCCTGAGATCCGCGCGGAGATTCGGCACCACCTGATCGACGTCGCGTCTCCCGAGGAGCCTTATTCGGCGGGCCGGTGGGCGGCGGAGGCGCGGCGCGCGATCGAAGAGATCGAGAAGCGCGGACGGGTTCCGATCGTCGCCGGAGGGTCGCACTTCTACGTCCGGGCGCTGCTGTCGGGGCTTCCCGGGGATGCGATCTCGGCGCCGGCCCTGCGGGCGCATCTCGCCTCGGGGTGGACCGAGGCCGCGCGGCGGTCGCGCAAGCGGATGCTCGACGTGCTCGATCCGCGATACGGGAAGGGGGTTCCCGCCGGCGACACGGCCCGGCTCTCGCGCGCCCTCGAGATCATCTTCTCCACCGGCCGGCGCGTGAGCGATCGCGGCCCCGCCGAGCCGGGCCTGCCGGGGCGAAGCCTGCTGAAGCTCGCGCTTCTGTTTCCCCGGCAAGACATCTATACTCGCGTGCAGAGGAGAGTGCGCGCGATGTGGAATGCCGGTTGGCCCCGCGAGGTGGAGGAGCTGCTGGCTGCCGGGGTTCCCCCGGATGCGCCCGCGTTCCGCGCGATCGGGTACGGAGAGCTCGCGAGGCGCGCCGAAGGCTCGCTCTCCGACGAGGAGGCGCTCGCGCGCATCGTCGCGCGGACCCGCGCCCTCGCGAAACGGCAGGCGACGTGGCTCGCTTCCGAGCCGGATCTCGAGGTCCTCGATTTCGAGAGCGCGCGCCGGCGGGCGGCCGCCTTTCTCGCGGGAGCCGCGTGAACAAGCCGCCGATCAACGTCCAGGACTCGTTCTTCTACGCACTTCGTCACGAGGAAGTTCCCGTCGAGGTGCGGCTCGTCAACGGCGAATCCCGGATCGGCCGGCTGAAGCGGTTCGACAGGTTCGCCGTCGTCGTGGAGATTTCCGGAATCGAGGAGATGATCTACAAGCACGCGATCGCCTCGATCCGGGCCGAACGCCCCGTCGCCCAACCCCTCGCGCCCCCCTCGTCGTGACCTCCCGGAGGGCCCGCATCGCGGCGGCGGCCCTGCTCGCGGCCGGATGCCGGACGGTCCTCCCCCCGACGCGGCTCCCGTCGTACGTGATCGATCCCCGGAGTGGGCTCCCCGGCCCGTTTCCGGAGGCGGTCGAGGCCGGGTGGAAGAAGATGGAAGCCCGCCGGTTCGAGGAGGCGCTTCGCGCGTTCGGAGGCGGGAACGGGAGCGCGGCCGCGATCGGAAAGGTCCAGGCGCTCCTCGAGCTCGGCCGGTTCGCCGACGCGCGGGAGGGCTGCGACGCCGCCTTCGCCCGGGGAATCGAGACCGCTCCGATTCTCGCCGCGTGCGCGGAGACGGCGGCCCGCACGGAGAACTGGTCCGACGCCTACGACCTCTTCGAGGCCGCGCTCCTCCGCGTTCCGGGAAACGCCGGCCTCCTCGAGAGGAAGCAGGCGACGGCCGGGAAAGCGGTCGTCACCCTCGTGGAGCGGGCGCGCCGGGAGCTCAAGACGCAGGCCGCCGAGGCGCGCGCCGACGCCGAGCGGGCGCTCGCGATCGCGCCGGGAGAGCTCGAGCCGCTGGTCATCGCCGGGAAGGCCGCCGCGGCGTCCGGGGATCGGACGACCGCCTTCGAGCGGCTCTACGCAGCCTGGAAGCGCGCTCCGGCCGACGCCGCGGTCGGAGAGGAGGCGGGCAACCTCGCTCTCTCGGTTGGGCGCGGCGACGCGGCCTACGAGATCTTCTCGGCGCTCGCGCGGACCGCTCCGCGGTTGCGCTCGCGCGCCGAGGAGAGCCAGGAGGACTTCGTCATCTCCAACTGGCCCGCGCCCGAGCGGGCGATCGCGACCGCCGCGAGGCTCACGCGCGCGGGCGCGATCGCGCTCCTCTGGCGGCTGCTTCCCCAGATCCGGAACGTTCCGGCCGCCGGGCCCGCTCCCGTGGCCTCCGACATCATCTCCCGAAAGGACCAGCGGATCCTTTCGCGCGGGCTCCAGCTCGGCTTGATCTCGGTCGACCCGTCGACGCACCGCGCGCGTCCCGACGCGTTCCTCTCGCGGACCGAGGCCGCCCGCATCCTGCTGCGCGCGGGGGCGCTTGCGGGAGCGCCGGGCGCCGCCGCCTGCACCGGGCGCGGCGGCGCCGCGCGGGGACCCTCCGCCGCCGCCGCGGCCTGCGGGCTGCTTTCCCGCCGGCGCGGCTCGTCGGTTTCGGGAAGGGAGTTCCGGCGGGCGATCGCCTTCCTCCAGCAGCCGCGGCCCGCCGGACGGACGTCGCCATGAGAGCGGAGAACCTGAAAGGGCCGTGGACGATCCCCAATCTCATCACCCTGCTCCGGCTCGCCGTCATTCCCCTGTTCCTCTACTCGATCGCCGTCGAGCGCCCCGTCGCGGCGCTCCTCCTCTTCGTGCTCGCCGGCGTCTCCGACGGACTCGACGGATATCTGGCGCGCGCGCTGCGCATGCAGTCGGCGGTCGGAGCGGTTCTCGACCCGATCGCGGACAAGCTGTTGATGATCACTTCCTACATCATGCTCTCGATCCCGTCGTACCGCGCGCCGGTCCACATTCCGGAGGGACTGACGTTCCTCGTCATCTCGCGCGACGTCCTGATGATGCTGGTGGCGCTCGTCATCATCCTGACGACCGGGATGAAGGATTTCCCCGCGACGTTTCTCGGGAAGACGAACACCGTGATCCAGATCCTCACGGTGCTCGCGGTGCTCTGCGCGGACGTCTGGCCGCTTCCGATGCCGTTCGTCTGGGTCCCCTTCGGCGCGGTCGCGGCGTCGACGATCGTCTCCGGCTTCCATTACGCCTGGCTCGTCTCGCGGCGCGTTGCCGAGCAGGAGAAAGCGCAGCGGCCGGGATGATCGAACTCCGGCTCTACACCCGCCGGGAGTGCCATCTCTGCGACGCGATGAAGGCGGTCATCGACGCCGAGACGCGCGGTTTTCCCGTGCGGCTGACCGTCGTGGACGTCGATTCCGAGAGCCGGCTCGCCGCGGAGCACGGGGAAGACGTCCCCGTGCTCTTCGTCGGCGGGAAGAAGTTCGCCAAGCACCGGCTCGAGCGCGGGCGCCTTCGGGAGAAGCTCCGCCGCGCGGGCGAGCCGGGGGAGGCGCGGGAGGCCTCGTCGTGAAACGCCTCGTCGCGCTCGCGGCCGCCGCGGTGCGCGCGGCCGGCGCCTGCGGCCGGGTCCGGTTCAACGGCGACCCGCAGCGCGTCGCGACGCCCAGGTTCCTCGTCGACGCCTACGGGCTGCCGCTCGACGGATCCGGCGGCGCTCCGGGATGGGGAAATGCCGCGCCGATCGCGGGGGCGAGCTCCTCGTAGCGTCGCTGCCAGGTGTGGGCGCGGGCGAAATCCCGGCGCCGTTGCGCCGCCGCGGGATCCTCGGCGAGCGCCGAGCGGATCTCCTTCTCGAAGCTCGCGGCGTCCCCGGCGATCCGAACGAGCCCGTCGAATGCGCGGAGCTCCGGCAGGTCGACGGAGACGAGCGGCTTGCCGGCGGCGAAGATCTCGTAAGCCTTCACCGGGTTGGTCGCCTCCGTGAGCGGCGTGCGGCGGAACGGAATGAAGGCCACGTCGAACGCGCCGAGCCAGCCCGGGATCTCGTCGTACGGCCGTTCTCCGACGAGCCGGACGTTGGGCAGGCGCGACAGGGCCCGGACGTCGCTGCTCCAGGTGGACCCGACGAGCACGAAGTCGAGGTCGGGACATCGGCGCGCGAGCGCCGTCACGAGGGGGACGTCGAACCAGTCCGCGATCGCGCCGTAGTACCCCACGACGGGGCGCGGGTGGCGGACGGACGGGGCCGACGCGAAATGGTCGTAGTCGCAGGCGTTCCGGATCATCCGGACGTTGGCGTTCCTCTCCCGCGCGCGGCTCTCCAGGAGCGCCGACGAAACCGCGACGAGGTCGGCGCTCTTCAGAAGATCCTCCTCCAGCTCGACCATGTCGGACGAATTCGTGGAGAAGCCCGTGTGGAGATCCATGCAGTCGTAGACGACCGGCCACGCGAGCTCGCGGCGGGCGCGACGGACCACCGGCCACCAGAAGGGGAGCTGGACGAGCGCCGCGGCGGGGCCGATCGCCGCGTCGCGGCGGAGGGCGTCGAGGGAACGGAAGATCCGCTCCGCGGCGGCCGCGCTCGGGGCGCTCCGGTAGACGTTCCGCCGCGGTCCGAGGAGCGTCACCTCGAAGACGTTCCGGCCGCGTTCCACGATCTCCCACGGCGCGCCTTTCCGGCGGAATCGATGCGAAAGGTAGAAGACGCGATGCCCGGCCGCCGCGAAACGCGAGAGCAGCTGCTGGGGCCGCTGGAAGCGAAATTCCCACTCGATGATCGGAAAGCAGACGACGTCATACAGCGCCGGGACGCCGGGCGCGGGAGGCGAAGCCGGGCGCGACGAGCCGAGCCCCGGATCGGCGGCGCGGCGCCCGCCGCGGCCCCGGAGAATCTCCCGCAACCTCCAGTACCAGAGGTGGGACCGGCGGCTCTTCTCGAGCTCGTTGCATGCGTCGGCGAGGATGGAGTACGCGCGCCCCAGATTCGCCGCGTCGGCCGCGCGCCGACGGTTCGCCGCCTCGACCTGCTTCCGGAGGTCTTCGGTTTGTCGCCGCGATTCGGCGACCGCGCCGAGGAGCCGCTCCCGTTCGGCGGGAGACGCGTCGTCTTCTCTCAAGCGGTCGCGGCGTTCATTCGATCGTTCGGCGGGCCCGGGAATCGCGGACGCCCGCCGGTCCGAAAATACCACGCCGTGGAGGCTCTCCCCCGATGACGGAATGGTCCGGGGCCGTTTTGATAGATTGCGCGGATGCGCCGTTCATCCCGCGCCGGGCGATCGATCCCCTCTTGAAGAGGTTTCTTCTCGCCGCCGTGTTCGCGAGCGCCGCGTGTGCGCGGAGCGATCTGCCCTCGCGGCTCCGCCGACTGCCCATCGTGGACGCGGACGCGATCAAGCTCGCGTCCGAATCCCGACCCGCTCGGCTCCTGTACGCGGGTCAACGGCTCGTCTGGACGATCCCGTCCTCCGCGGAAGCGGTCGTCCGGATCGGCGTCGGACGCCTGGCCGCCGGGGACCGGACCGCGGCCGTCCGGATCCGGGTCCGGAGGTCGTCTGAGGGAGAGCCGGCCCGGAGCCTCGGCGCGGTCGTCCTTCGCCCGGACGAGTCCGGTTGGAAGACCTGGAGGGTGCCGTGGGCGCCGCATCGGGA
>DATFVB010000056.1 GCA_035260525.1 Thermoanaerobaculia bacterium | reverse complement strand
CGCCGCGCTGGTCCGCAAGAAACGTCCTCAGTTGTTCTGCGACGCTGAGGCACGGCGAGGCGCGAGCCTGACGGGATGCGGGTCGATCCGCGCCGTCCCGAGTCGTACCGGCGGCGTACGGCGAGGGCGGCGCGGACGGCTCGCGCCCGTCCGGCTCGATGCATCGTCGCGCTGGCCGCCGCGCTGGTCAAGCAATCGGGGGGAGGAGGCGAACACGGGGTATGAGAAGGAGGATGTCGGAAGAGCGCGGGTTTGGTTTTCCCAGTGGTGGATGAGATGATTGACGCCCGCCTTCGCTCCCTCCCCCCGAAACCGATTACCTTGCCCTTCTCAAATTCTAGCCCAACCCCTCCCGGACGTCCAGCGAATTTCGTCGAACGCCCGGGAGAGGGAGAAAATGCCTATTTTTTCAGGGAAAGCCTCGCCCGGCCGCTCGCCGAGGGCGTCGCGGTCACCCGCAGGGTCGCCTCCCGGTAGCCGGGACAGGTCGCCGTGATGCGGTGCTCCCCGGCGGTCACGGAAAGGCCCCCGGACAGTCCGTCGAGCTCCCGGGCGCTTCCCGCGAAGTGGTCGTCGACGTATATCGCCGCGTCCGGAGGAGAGACATCGAACACGATCCGGGCCTCGCCCGCCGGCACTACGGCGGGAGCCGGCTCGGGCGGTACGGGCTCGGCCGTCATCGGCTGCTCACCCGAATCCCGGTAGTCCTCTTCGCGCGGCGGAGCCCCCTCGTCCCCGTAATCGTCCGGGGCGACGGACTCGTCGGGTCCGGACGGCTCATCCGGCTCGACGACGGTTTCCTGACGGTCTCGTCGCGAGCGATCGCGCCAGCTCGAGGCCGGCGGCCCCGAATCGTCGCCCCGGCGACGCTTCTCGAAATACCGGACGATTCCTCCCGCCGGCCGCGCGGGCTCGTAGGTGCCATAGTGCTTGGCGCCGGGCACCTTCTTCAACCGGTGGTCGATCCGGAAGAACCGGCCCGCCGACGCGTCGACATCGGTCGTGAAGCTCTCGTAGCCGTCGAGACGGAACTCGAGCCGGTAGTGTCCCCGCCCGAGATAGAGCGTGTCGGGATAGCCGTCGAAATCATCCGCCGTCCCGATCAGCTTGCCGTCGAGATAGAGGCTCGCCTCATCGGGCTCGACGTCGGTCTTGACGACCGCGTAGCGCGCCGCCCGATACCCCTGGCCGTAGCCGCCGTACCCGTAGCCGCCGGGATATCCGGAGTAGCCGTAATAGCCGTACGGATACCAGGGGCCCAGTCCCCACCCCCAGCCCCAGCCCCAGTCGCCGTAATAGCCCCAGCCGAAGCGCGGATACCAGCGGTTCCCGTAGTAGCCGCCGTAGTAGCCGCCATGGCCGTAATAGCCCCCATGGCCGTAGGAACCGCCGTGGCCGTAGGAACCGCCGCGACCCGAATAGTGTCCGCCACGCCCGGAATAGTGCCCCCCGTAACGGCTCGAGCTGCCGCTGTAGCGGCTCCCTCCGCTCCGGCCCGAGGGGGCGCGCGCGCCGGAATGGGAGCTCGATCCCGAACGCGAGCTCGAACCGTGCGACGACGCCGCGCCCAGATTCTGACCCCAGAAAAGAACAGCGGCGCCGGCGAGCGCCGCGAAAATCGGTGCAATTCTCGATCGAGACATGACTACCTCCATATTGAGGAACAGCAAGAGTCCGACCATCCGCCGGCGGCGCCATCCCTCCAGACATCCTTCGTTTCCAGCGACTTGCATTGTGGCTTTCCGGCGAGCACGGTCGTCATTGACATCCCGACCGGTCAGCCCGTCCCCCGGGAGGAACATCCGGAAGAGACGCGCGGAGCCCCCGCAGATAGTCGGCGGTGAGCACGCGGTCGATGGCTCTCCTCCCTCCCGGGATTTCCCACCGCTCGCACAGCGACGCCCAGAGCTTCGTCCACCGTGAGACCCGCGCGGGTCCGGAGCGTGCGGAGGCGACGCCGAGGAAATCGGCGAGCTCCGGATGCTTGCCGTAGAAGATCGCCGCCGCGCGGCCGGAGCGCTCCTGGCGGCGGCGGAACGACGCGAACGTGATGTCGTGGTGATGGCGGACGACGGCGCGCGGCTCGTAGACGATCACGTACCCGTCGCGCGAAAGACGGTAGGAGAACTCGATGTCCTCCCAGGCCGCGTCCGGGAAGGTCGTGTCGAACCGTCCGCTGAGCTCGAAAGCGTCGCGGGGGAGCGAAATGTTCGACGTGTAGAAGAAGTTGAACGGGACGTTCTCGGGATCGCGGATCAGCTCGTAGCCGAACTGCATCCCGTATTCGTTGATGTGGTGCAGGAACGGGGTGACCCGCCGCTCGCGCGGCCAGGTCGTATAGCCGAGCACGGCGATCTTGCGGCCGGGGCGCGCGCGGTGCGCTTCCTCGTGCCGTCGAAGGAAGTCCGGTTCGGGTACGGTGTCGTCGCCCAGGAAGCACACGAGACGCCCGGCCGACTCCGCCACGCCGCGGTTGCGCGCCCCGGCGGGGCCCGCGTTCGCCTGGGAAAACGCGCGCAACGGGAACGGGGCTCGGTGGGCCGCGAGGAAGCCGGCGGTGCCGTCGGAGGAACCGTCGTCGACCACCACGACCTCGAACCCGCCTTCGGGTGGCGCCTGCGCGGCGAGCGCCTCGAGCACCCTCGGCAGGATGTCGAGGCGGTTGTAGGTCGGGATGACGATCGAGATCCGCGGGGTCACCGGCGCTCCGGCAGGACCTCGTCGAGCGTCGACGGCGCGAGCGCGGCCGTTTTCGGAAGGAACGGACGGAAGAAACGCGATGCGAAGATCTCGTCGCCCGGATAGGTCGGGACGATGCGCAGCGGAAACTTCGCGAAGATCTCGCGGTCGGACCGCA
>DATFVB010000055.1 GCA_035260525.1 Thermoanaerobaculia bacterium | reverse complement strand
TGGATGACCCGTCCGCCGTCGGGCATGAAGCGCACCGCTTCGCGCGTGACCCGGAACGCCGCCGTCAGGTTCGTCGCGACGATCGCGTCCCAGACGGAGTCCTCGGCGGACGTTCCCCCGTCGACGGGGGTCCACCCGGAGGTCCCGGCGTTGTTGACGAGCACGTCGATCTTTCCGCCGTTTCCCGCCGCCGCCGCGATCGCTCGCTCGTACGATTCGGGGCGCGTGACGTCGCACGCGACGGCCGTGGCCTCCCCGCCCGATTCGCGGATCGAGTCCGCGATCCGTTCGCAATCCTCGAGCGACCGCGCCGCCAGGCACACGCGCGCGCCTTCCGCCGCGAACCGGCGCGCGATCGCCGCGCCGATCCCGCGCGACGCTCCCGTCACGAGCGCGCTCCTTCCCGCCAATCGCATGGTTTTCGAGATTATCATCCGCGAATGCGACATCTCTTCGTGCTTCCGGCCGTTCTCGCCATCGCCGGCTGCGCCTCGCGCGCGCCGCAGCCCGCCGCGTCCGCACCTTCACCGGGCGGCGCCGCGCCGGCCGCCCAAACGCCGGCCGCGCCGGCTCCTCCCGAGGCGGCGAGCTATCTCGCTCCGACTCCCTTCGCCGGAGGAGACGGGACCTCGGTCGAGCAGGCCGTCGTCGTTCTGGCGCAAACCGAGGACGAGGGGATCGATCTCGAGCACCACTGGATCTTCGACCACTACGGCCGCTTCCGGAAAATCCGCGGCGGACTCGCGGCGGCCGACGGAAAACACTATGACGTGATCACCGTCGAGCTCGCCGACCACAGCGAGAAGACGATCTTCTTCGACATCACCGGGTTCTATGGAGTCATGGAGGCGCCAGAGGCGCCTCCTCCCCAGTAGGAGGCGCGGCGACTTGTCGCGCCGAAGCTTCAGCGAAGGCGGAGCGGGTGTGCCGTCCGCGAGACCCCCATTCCTGTCATTCCTGCGAAAGCAGGAATCCAGCGTGTTCCGGAAGGCTGGGTCCCCGCTTTCGCGGGGACGACTGCTTCGCGGTCGCCTCGCCGGGATCTCGCGGCCGACCCGCATCCCGTCTCGCTCGCGTCTGGCCGCGCCTCATCGCTTTTTCAAACGGATAACGGTCGGGGCCGCCGCCGAAACTCCTCGGAACATTCCTGGCGCCATGGCGCTGCTTCCACAGTCCGATCCGCCGAAGCTCGTGAGAGCGAAGGTGGATGGTGCGGGCAGCCCTCAGGAATCCCTGGCCACGCCGCCGAGCAGAAGCTCGAACACCGACCGGATCGAGGAGCGAGAGAACGAGTCCGTCTTCCCTTCCCGCCGCGCGATCGCGCGGTCGCGGATCATCGCCTCGGCCGCTCCCATCAGGGCCGACCGCAATGCCGCGTGATCAAGCGAGACGGCGAGGCTTTCGTCCCGCTGCCCCCGCAGGATCAGGAGGTCGACGAGGCCGGAGAAATCCGACAGGCCCCGCGAGATGCTCACGACCCTTCCGTCTCCCCGGACGCGCCTTTCCTCGAGGAGGACGAGGAACGCGAGGTTCGGGTCCGCGTCGAACGCCGCGATCATCGTCGCGAGCACCTTCAGGATCGCTTCCCGGCCGCTCCGGGCGCCGGAGGCGATCCCCTCGAGCTTCTCGTTGAGCGGGCGCCAGCTCTCGTTGAAGACCTCTTCGAGCAGGCCCGCCTTGCCGCCGAAGAGCCGGACCATCTGCGTCTCCGCCGAGCCCGCCTCGCGCGCGATCAGCGCCGTCGATGCGCCGTCGTAACCGTGCACGAGGAAGAGCTCGCGAGCGGCCGCGATGAAGCGGGCGCGCGAGCTCTGGGTGCTGTCCGGATCGATCTTCACTCCGACGAATGGTAGCCCCGCCGCTCCGAGAAGGCCATGATCAGGGTAATTTTTTCAAATTGTTGAAAACAGGACGAAAATAGTCCTTGACCGATAGTGGCACCGCCATCATACTTTCCGGCAATTCACCGCCCGCGACGAGCCGATGTCCGACTTGCCCAACAGGCGGAATTGCATTCGGAGGAGGAGCTCGGGAAATGAAGAAGCTACTGGTTTTCGGGGCCGCTCTCGCTTTCGCGACGGCCGGAATGGCTGCCATGAAGGAAACCAACGGCCACTGGGTCCATGAAACCCCGACCCGGGCGCATTCGGCGCGTCCCAGCCGGAACAACAATCAGCTCAGCTATCACGGCGGCGACATCCTGAATCTTGCGAAGGTGGTCCCGATCTACTGGGGCTCCTACTGGGGAAGCGGCACCGGCGCGAGCGAGCGAACCGCGATGAACGGCTTTTTTCAGCAGTTCGGAACCAACTCTCACTACGGCGTCATCACCCAGTACTACGACACGACGACCGGCTCGACCCGGTACATCGGCCTCTCGACGCTCCTGAACTCTGGCGGTGATTGGTACGATACCTCGGCGCCGCCGACCAACGTCACCGACTCGGCGGTTCAGGGCGAAGTGAACAAATACCTCTCGACCCACACGTTCAACAACGAAGCGATCTACGAGGTCTTCATCCCGCCCACCTCGTATTCCTCCGATGGAACGTCGACATCCTGCGGCGGACCGCATCTGGCCTACTGCGCCTATCACGGCGCGTACACGAGCGGCGGCCACACGATCAAGTACTCGATCGAGCC
>DATFVB010000054.1 GCA_035260525.1 Thermoanaerobaculia bacterium | reverse complement strand
ACTGATACGTCTCGCCGAACGCCTTGACCGTCTCTATGGGCCCGGTCTCCTTGATCGCCACGCCTTCCGTCATGACCACGACCGCCGCCGATGCGATTCCGGAAGGCGAGATCGTCGCGATCTTCCGTCCCTGCGCATCGGGAAGATAGTCGGGCGACGGCGCCGGCGCGTGGCCGGCGGGAGCGGCAGCGGTCAGAACGAACGCAAAGGCGATGGCGCCGCCGGCCAGGACCGCTCGCATGCCCGCGGATCTTACTGCGGTCGGTCGCTGCGATCCGCCCGTCCGGCGGAGTCCCCGCGCCGGCGAATCCTTCCGCCCGGGTATATCTTCGACCCGGGAGGACGGCGATGAACAGGACTCGACCCGCGCGATTTCGCCAAGCTTCGGCGGCGCTGCTCGCGGCCGCGGCGATACTCTCCGCCGGCTGCGCCTCGACGCCCGAGCCGCGCGCGACGGACCCGTCGCAAGCCGCGGCGCTCGCGGGCGAATGGGGCATCCAGATCCACCTCATGGAGCACACCGTCGACGGCGTCCTGCGCTTCACGCGCGAAGGCCCGGCGATCATCGGTTCGTTCATCGACGACGAGGGGAACCAGAGCGAGCTCGAGAGGCTCCGCGTCGGCGAGGGAAAGATTTCCTGGCAGATGGACCGCAAGGACGGGACGCTCGCGGCGAAGGGGACGATCGAGGGAAGCCTCATGTCGGGAAAGATGAAGCTGAAACGCCGCGCGGAAGAGGACTCCGGGTTCGGAGTGAGCGGCGGCGGGGGCAGAAGGATGGGCGGGCGGCGCGTGGGCGAGCCCGACTCTTTCTCGTGGACCGCGGTCAAGAGAGCGGAGACCGCTCCCGCGCCTCCCCCGCGCCCGACACAGCGGTAATCACGCTTTCTGTCGCTCCTGCGAAAGCAGGAGTCCAGGACTGTGGATCAGGGGGGCAATCGACGGGATTCCCGCTTTCGCGGGAATGTCATGAGAAGGGCCGTGCGCCCCCGACCCCGAGCGGGCTGCACGCCTACCTTCCTCCCGCGCTCGCTCCGACCTCCGCCGACTTCGCCGACGAACATCGGTAGGCCTTCGCCTTCCAGTCCTGCTTCGCGGTCTGACCGAGCTCCTCACGGGTGATCAGGAGGGTGTCGGCGCCGATTCCCTCGGCGCGGACCTTCAGCTGGTTGACGGGTTCCTCGCCCGTCCGGAAGGGAGCCAGCGCGAAGACTTCCCCCCGCAGCTTGCATCCGCCGACGGCGGTCGAATCGGGGGCAACGGCGACCTGGCGCGCCTCGGGGGTCATGACGAGCGGCCGGCAAGCCGAAAGCGCCGTAACGGCGAAGAACATCAGGAAAACCGTCTTCCGTCCCACGGCGAAGTCGATTGCAACGAAGCTGCCAGAGTTACGTCCGGACCCCGATCTCCTCGAGCGTCTCCGCCTCGATCCCGCGGCCGGCCGCGAGCTCCGCTCTGAGAGTCTGCATCCGGTCGCCGAGCTCCTCGAGCTTCTCGTTGCCGAGGTCGCCCGCTTCGGCGAACATCTCGTCCTCTTCCTCCTCGATGTGGTGCTCGACGCTCTCCATCAGGACCTTCATCTTCGCGTCCTTGCGCGCGTCGCCGCGGGGAAGGGACTGGATCTGGCCGATCAGCGTCTTGACGATCTTGTGCTCCTCGAACGCTTCGAGCGTGATCTCCTCGGCGTCCTCGGAGTGGATGGTGCGCACGGCGGGATAGAAGACCCGTTCCTCGATCTCGGCATGGAGCTCGAGAGCGTCCGCGATCCGGCGGAACAGCCGCTGCTTTTCGCGCCGGTCCTCCGCACCGAGATCGCGGAAATCGTCGAACATCTCCCTGACCCGGTCGTGGTCTTCCTTCAGAAGGTCCGTCGCATTCATGAAGCGCCTCCTCGCCCGCAATGCGGTGCAATGGGCGTACCGGACCGGGACGAAAGGAGGCCTTTTCGGGGCGAATCCGGGCGGCGGCCGTCAACGCGGTCTGGACCCTCTGTCTCGCGGGAGCCGTTCTCGCGGTCGCGGCGACCGCGCTCGTCGTCGGGGACCGTCTCCGGGGAACTCCGGCGCGACGGACGGCGGCGCACGGCCTCCTTCGCCGATGGCCGCTCTTCGCCGCGGCCGCTCTCGCTACGGCGTCCGGGGCTTCTCTTCGGGAAGGCGCCGTGCCGAATCGAGCGAGAAGGAAAGGCCGGCTACTTCGAACGTTCCCCCTCTCCGTTGAGCGGAGGGGTCGGGCGGTGAGGTTTCGGCGCGGCGGGCGCCGGCAAGAGAAAGACGATCTCGTCGGGCTTGACGAGGCCCATGCGCTCGCGCGCATCCTTTTCGAGCTCGAACGAGTTGTGCTCGGCGTTCTCGATGCGCGCGGCGATCGCCGCGTTTCCCGCTTCGAGCTCGGCGACCTGCGCCTTGAGGGCCCGCGAATCGTCCTGCGCCTTCTTCCAGGCGTCGGTCCCGCGGTCGCCTATGAGAAGCAGAGCGAACGCGATCGCGGAAAAAACGAGGGAGATGGCGAAGGCTCGGAGCGGGTTCGGCGCGGGACGGGGGGTCGGCGCGGCTTCTTTTTTCATCTTTGGAAGGCGTTCCCACCGGCGAAACGACCCGCCGGCGCGAGCTCGTCTTCGATTCTCAGCAGGCGATTATACTTCGAAAGCCGCTCTCCGCGCGAAGCCGACCCCGTCTTGATGAGCCCCGTCCCGCACGCGACGGCGAGGTCCGCGATCGTGTCGTCGTCGGTTTCGCCGCTCCGGTGCGAGATGACCGTCGCGAAACTCGCCCGCTGCGCGAGCGAGACCGTCTCGAGCGTCTCGGAAAGGGTCCCGATCTGGTTCAGCTTGATGAGCACCGCGTTGCTTACCCCTTCGGCGATGCCGCGCGCGACGATCCCGGGATTGGTCACGAAGATGTCGTCGCCGACGAGCAGGATCTTCGCGCCCATCCGCCGCGTCATCTCCTTCCACCCCTCCCAGTCGCCTTCCGCGAGTCCGTCCTCGATCGACACGATGGGGAAGTCGCCGACGAGGGCCTCCCAGTAGTCGATCATGCCGGACGTCGAGAGGGTCTTCCCCTCTCCGGCGAGCCGGTATTTCCCTTTCGCGAAGAACTCCGACGCCGCGGGGTCGAGCGCGATCGCGATCTCCTTGCCGGGCGCGTAGCCGGCCGCCTCGATCGCGGACACGATGAGCTCGATGGCCTCGCGCGCCGACGAGACGTCGGGAGCGAATCCCCCCTCGTCCCCCACTCCGGTGGACAGCCCCTTCTTCTTCAGAATCGACTTCAGCGCGTGGAACGTCTCCGCCCCGGCGCGAAGCGCCTCGGCAAACGACGGAAACCCGCGCGGGCAGATCATGAACTCCTGCGGGTCGAGCCGGTTGTCCGCGTGCGCGCCGCCGTTGACGACGTTCATCATCGGGACCGGCAGCGTCGACGCGCCCGCCCCGCCGAGGTACCGGTAGAGCGGCAGCCCCGCGGCGTCGGCCGCCGCCTTCGCGCACGCGACCGACGCGCCGAGGATCGCGTTCGCGCCGAGCCGCGACTTGTCGGGCGTTCCGTCGAGCTCGATCAGGATCCGGTCGATGAGCGCCTGGTCGCGCGCGTCCGCCCCGCGGAGCTCCTCGGCGATCGCGCCGTTGACGTTCCCGACCGCCTTGCGGACTCCCTTGCCGCCGAACCGTTTCTTGTCGCCGTCGCGCAGCTCGAGGGCCTCGCGAGAGCCGGTCGACGCCCCGGAAGGAACGCCGAAACGCCCGGTCGCGCCGCCCGAGAGCAGCACCTCGACTTCGACCGTCGGGTTGCCGCGCGAGTCGAGGATCTCGCGTCCGAGGATGTCTTCGATCAGAAACATCGTTTCACTCCTGCAGGAAGCTCCGGCCGTCCCGGAGCAGCTCGTCGAGGTCCTTCCGGGAACGCGCCTCCGCATAGAAACGGGCGATCGGCTCCGTCCCGGACTCGCGCAGCAGCACCCATCCGCCTCCTTCGAGGAGGAGCTTCAGACCGTCCATGAGGTTGACGCCTTCCACCTTCCGCGATCCGAAACGGGACGGCGGGTTCTTGCGTTTTTCCGCGAGGAGCTTCTTCTCCTCTTCCGAGATGGGAAGATCGAGACGGTCGGAGAAGTACGGCCCGATCTCCTTTTCGAGCTCCGCCTGGAGCGTCCCGAGGGGCTTTCCCGCGCTTCGGACGGCGCGCGCCACCAGGATGTCGGCGAGGATGCCGTCCTTGTCGGGGACGTGGCCTTCGACGGTCAGGCCGGCCGACTCTTCCCCGCCGATCGCGATCTTCCCTTCGAGCAGCAGCTCCCCGATGTACTTGAACCCGACCGGCGTCTCGTGGAGCTCGACGCCGAACTTCTTCGCGACCGCGTCGAGGGCATGAGTCGTCGCCACGCTCCGCGCGATCCCGCGCGCCTTCCCTGGCGCGCCGCCGCGCGACCGCCCCGCCCGATACAGGTCCCACGCCAGCAGCGGCAGGATCGCGTTGGCCGCCCAGTAGGCCCCCTTCTCGTCGAGGATCCCGAAGCGGTCGGCGTCGCCGTCGGTCGCGAGACCGATCGAGCCGGGATGCTTGCGGACGACCCCGGCCAGCTCGCCGAGCTCCTTCTCGGAGCACTGCGGAGACTGGCCGCCGAAGAGCGGATCGGGCTCGGCGTGGATCTTCGCGACGCGCGCGCCCGCCCGCTCGAAAAAGGCGTCGAGATAGCCCGCCGACGTGCCGAATCGGAAGTCCAGGGCGACGGGGAAGCCCGAGAACGACGCGTCGCCGACGATGCGTGCGAGCGCGGAGAGATACTCCGGCGCCGCGTCGAACGTTTCGACGTCGGCGTCGGCGGGACGGTCCACGTCGCCGAGCTCCCCGATCCGCTTCTCGATCTTCCCGGTGACCTCCGGGAGCGCGGGGGCGCCGTTGCCGGAGGAGAACTTGATCCCGAGATACTTCGGCGGGTTGTGGCTCGCCGTGAAGTTCAACGCGCCGGCGGCCTTTCGCCGGATCGTCTCGAACGCGAGCGCCGGAGTCGGGACGGGACCTTTCGAGACGGCGACGCGGTAACCGCGCTCGGCGAGAAGCTGCGCCGCCTCGCGCGCGAATCGGTCGGCGAGGAACCGGGTGTCGTGGCCGACGAGGAGGAGCCCGCCCCGGTGCTCGACTTCCAGGACGTCGGCGATCGCCGCGACGGCGCGCCGGGCGTTTCCGAACGTGAACTCGTCGGCGATGACCGCCCGCCAGCCGGAAGTGCCGAATTTCAGGAGCGGTCCCGCCATCTCCGGCAATCTAGCACATGGGTTTCGCCGCATAATCCGAGCCATGATCCACGTGCTCGCCGTCTCTTCCGACGGCCCGCGAGATCTCGCGCCTCCGCCGTCGGCCGAGATCCTCTGGGCGCGCTCCGCGGAGGACGCGATCGAGAGGCTCGCCCGCAACCGGCGCATCGACGCCGTCCTGTTCTTCGACGACGCGACGGCGCGCGAGACGGCGGACCTCCTGGCCAGGGAAGGGGGCGTCTGGCCGCCGCTCTTTCAGCAGGGCGAAGCGGGAACGGAGGGGATCGCGCCGCTCGATCGCTCTGCGCTATTCGAAGATCTCCGCCGGCGCCTCGGCGAGTAGCCGGGCCTCCCCAACCGCTCCCGCCGCCCCGATCGCAGCGCGGAGCCGGCGACCTAAGTACCAGAATAAACACGACTTGAATGCACCGACCCGTTTTCGCCGGGAGGCAATCCCTTCGCTGTGAACTCGTCGCTCTTCTGCCGGGTGATATAGTTACCGACGTAGGACGAGGGCCGCCAGGCGGCCCCGAAAACGAAAGACCCGGCGGCCCGTCCGCCTTAGCCTTCGCGGCCAGCCCGCTCGGGCCCGCGAACATGAAGGTTTCCCGATGAGCGGTTGCAGCGGTTGCTCGATCGGCAACAAATACAACTCGGGCGGCAATTTCGTCGGAATTCGATTGAACGAAAACGAGGACGGCCGCGTTCTGTTCTGCGAGACGCGCGGCGAAAGCCTCGACAAGCTCGGATGGATCATCGTCGAGTCTCCGGAAAACGGCGGACTCGATTTCGCGCAGGTGACGTCGCTTCACCCCCTGATCGCGAAGGGATGCCAGGTCAAGAACGCCCGCAAGCTGGTTCGACCCGCCAGCGAGGCGGATCTGCAGTCGCACCGGAACAAGCTCGACCGCGAAAAGAAGATCTTCGACTTCATCCGCGAACGCTCCGCGGCCATGGCGCTGCCCATGAAGCTGATCCGGGCACAACTCTCCTTCGACGGGCGAAAGCTCTCTGTCTATTACACTTCCGAGAACCGCATCGATTACCGGCAGCTCGTCCGGGAGCTCGTTCAGGCCTATGGGTTCCGCGTCGAGATGCGCCAGATCGGCGTTCGCGACGAGACCAAGATGCGGGGCGGCATCGGCCCGTGCGGGAAGACCCTCTGCTGCTCGACGTTTCTCGAGTCCTTCCACCCCGTCACGATCAAGATGGCCAAGAGCCAGAATCTTTCGCTCAACCCCTCGAAGATCTCGGGCATGTGCGGCCGGCTGATGTGCTGCCTCGCCTATGAATCGTGAAACCGGCCGCCTTCACGATTCATAGCTTGCTTTCGATCGTTACGCTTCATTAGAATTTTTTCCAACGACGACACGTTTCCCTGTCGAGGAGGGTCGACCTTGACCCCCACTGAGAGTCTCAATGGCCGATCGTAAAGGGTTTCCCGCCCCGCCTCCGGTCGAGGACGCCGCGCCCACGGCGCGCAAGCTGATCCGCCCCTCGCTCGCCGAGGTGAAGGACCGCTATCCGACGCGCTCGTTCCAGCGCAAGCAGGCGCCTCCGGAGCAGACCAACGCCGAAAACTATTACTACCTCAAGCAAATGGGAGCGAAAACTCCCATGGTCGTGCTCTTGAACGACGGCGAGGAGATCCACGGCTGGATCGAGTGGTACGACAAGTCGTGCCTGAAGGTGAACCGGGAGAAGGGCCCCAACCTCCTGATCCCGAAGCACTCGATCAAGTACATGTACAAGGAAAACGACGAAGAAGAGAAGGCCGGCGGCAAAGTCAACGTGGACGGAAATCGGTAGACGGAGAACCGATTCGAATATTCGAGAGCCGGCGCGAAGCCGGCCCTTTTCGTTTCAGGAATCTCCTCGACCCCGGTCGCTCCCGCCTTCGCCGAGGCCTCGACGTCGCGAGCGGCTTCGCTCGGGGTGACGACGGTGCTGCGGATTCGCCTGCGCTAGGACCAGACGGGCAGCCACTTCCTCCGCAGCAGCAGGACGTCCTGCCCCGTGGGGACGCGCGCCGTTCCCGGATGAAAACCGAACAGCGACTTCTCGATCCAGAGATCGGCCGCCTCGAGCATCTCCGCGAAACGATCGATCCCGAACGCGGCCGCCGCGGCGGGGCGATTTCTGATCCTCCACCGGAAGTCGCCGTCGCCATGGGGAAAGGCGGGAACCGTCACGCCGCCGCCGAAGAGGAACGCCGTCACCAGAGCGGCGCCGCCGTGCGCGAGCACCCGCCGGATCTCCCCGAGATAATGCATCGCTTCCGTCCGGGTCAGATGCGTGAAGAGCGATTTCGCGATCACCAGATCGACCGACCCGTCGGCGGCCGGCACGCGATACCGGCCGACGGGAACCGTCCCCGCACCGAACGGCGACGCGACGTCGGCGGTCTCGAACCGGAATCGGCGGTCGCCGCCGAAGGCGTCGCGGCACCAGCGGATCGATGGCGCGTGCACGTCGATGCCGAGATAGCGCGCCGGAGGCGCGAGATCGTCCCGGAGGGAGAGCGCCATCGCTCCGGGGCCGCAGCCGAGATCGAGGATCGAGGCGGCCGGCGCAAACGCGTTCCACGCCAGGAGCTGCTGCCGACAATCGTCCGCCGCCCGCGAGAACGCGCGGATCGGGCCCGCGTGCCGCCGAAGCCAGAGCGGCGGGAGCGGCTCGGCCCCGCGGAGCGACCTCCACCGGCGCTCGGCCGGCGAGACGATCCGAAGCGCGGCCGTCCTCGCGAGCCGTGCGGCCTCGATCGCCCAGGCCGGTAATTGATTCGCGATCACCGGCCGCGACGATACATCGAGGCGAATGAGAGTGTTCCTGCAATTGCCGAACAGCCGGAGCGATGGAGACTGCGCCCAGATGCCGCACACTCTGTGGCGCGGCGAGGCGCGAGCCCGGCGGGATGTGGGCGCCCGACCCGCGGCCGCGGCGTACCGAGAGCGTACGTTAAGGCCGCGGGTCGCGGCGCACGCGCCCGCCCGGCTCGATGCATCGCCGCGCCTGCCTCGCTTACCGGGCGCCGCGCCCGGTGAGCACGATCGGCACGGTCAGCATCAGGATCTTCAGGTCCAGGAACGGCGTCCACGTGTCGATGTACTTCAGGTCGAGCGCCATCCACCGGTCGAAGTCGGGGATCTCGTTTCGGCCGGAGATCTGCCAGAGGCACGTGAGCCCCGGCTTCATCGACAGCCGCCGCCGCTGCCACGGCTCGTAGCGCAGCACCTCTTCGGGCAGCGGCGGGCGCGGGCCGACGAGGCTCATGTCCCCCTTCAGCACGTTCCAGAGCTGCGGCAGCTCGTCGATCGAGAAGCGGCGGAGCACTTTTCCGGCCGCCGTCCGCCTCGGATCGCGGGCGCTCTTGAAGACCGGCCCCGACATTTCGTTCAAGTGGCTGACCTCCGAGAGCCGCTCCTCGGCGCCGGCGATCATCGTGCGGAACTTCAGCAGCGTGAACGGCCGGGCGTTCAGCCCGCAGCGGGTCTGCCGGAAGAGGACGGGTCCCGGCGTCGTCAGCTTGATCGCGGCGGCCGCGAGGAGCTGGATCGGGAGCGTGACGACGAGGAGCGCGAGCGAGAGCCCGAGGTCGATCGCGCGCTTGCCGGCGAGGAGCACCGGATTGGTCGGGACGGTCGTGAAGGTCAGGAGCGGCACGCCGTCGAGCTCCTCGAGCACCGGCCGGGCGATGACGTGCGGGAAGAGGTCGAGGGCCACGTGCGAGCGCACGCCGTGGCGCTCGGCCGCGAGCATCGCGTCCTCGAACTCCTCGAGCCTTCCCTTCTCGATCGCGAAGATCACCTCGTCGACGATCTCCCGCGCGAGCAGCTCGCCGAGCTCGCCGATCTCGCCGAGATTCTTCCAGCGGCCGTCGCGCGTGATCTCCCCGCCCGCGTGGTCGTCGAGGTAACCGAGCACCCGGAACCCCCAGTGAGGATGCGCTTCCAGGAACTGCGCCATCGCGACGGCCCGCGGTCCCGTGCCCGCGACGACGACCGTCCGGAAATTGAGGCCGCGCGCGCGGGCGCTCTGCGCGGTGCTCCGGATCAGGAGCTTCTCGGTCGCGAGCAGCGCGAAGTCGACGAGCGCGAAGAGGAAGAGGAAGGGGCGGGACACGTACGTCAGCCGCAGCGCGTAGACGAGGAGCGCGACCGTGGCGGTGCCGAAGAAGACGGCCTTCGCGGCGGCCCAGAGCTCCTCCCAGAGCGGAAGCGTCCGGCGGCTCGAATAGAAACCGACCGCGACGAGACAGAGCGCGAAGACCGGGACGACGAGAGCGAGGAGGAGGAGGTACCTCGAGAACGGATAGAGCGGACCGGCGAAGGCGCCGGGCCAGAGCGCGCGCAGAACGTGGTTGCGGAGGAGGTACGCGGCGCCGAGCGAGACCGCCGTCAGGAGGAGGTCGGCCGCGATCAGCGCCCCGGCGAGCGCCCGTGCGCGCTGTCTCAACATGCGATAGCGAGTCTACCGCGTCGCCGCCGGGCGGGCCGAGAGGGCGGCCGCGTGTCAGGACCCGCTCCACCGCTCGCCTCCTCAGCCCCCGAACTTCGCCGGCTGCGCGAGCGCCTGACCGCCGCGCGAACGTGAGTGCGCGCCTCCACTGGTCTCGCGAGCGAGCGTCTGCCCGAAGTTCGCGACCTCCCGTCGCGAGCGGCAGCGGGTGACGCGCGGTCGCCCCTCTCGGAGCCGCCCGCCGCGCACCGGTCCTGCAACCCTTTCCTCATCATGCGCCGGGCGGGCCGAGAGGGCGGCCGCGTGTCAGGACCCGCTCCACCGCTCGCCTCCTCAGCCCCCGAACTTCGCCGGCTGCGCGAGCGCCTTCTCATAGGCATCGGTGACGGCCTCCCAGCGGTAGCGTTCCTCGACGCGCGCTCTCGCCTTGTCCGACAATACGGCCGCCGGGCCGGGATCGTCCACGAGCGCGTCGAAGATCGCGGTGAGCGTGAAGGGGCGGCGCGCGTCGAACGGCAGCCCCGCTCCGCCGCAGACCTCCCGGTTCTCGGGAGAGTCGTGGTAGGCGACGATCCTCCCCGCTCCCATCGCTTCGACGAGCGCGGGATGAGTCCCGCCGACCTCCGTCGCCTGCACGTACGCCCGGGCGTGGAAGAGGAGCTCGCGGTATCCCTCGCCGTAGACCGCGCCGGTGAAGAGAACGCGCGGATCGGCCGCCGCCTTCACGCGCGCGATGTAGTCGGCCGCGTAAGGCGCGTCTCCCACGACGACGAGCGGCAGGTTTCCTTTCGCGGCGCGGTACGCCTCGACGACGGCGAGCGCGTTGTTCTCCGGCTCGAGCCGCGACACGTAGAGGAAGTACGCGCCGGGCGAAAGATTCCAGCGCCGGAGGCTCTCGGCGCCTGAAGGCGGATCGAGGTCGCCGCCGTACGGAATGACGAGCGGGTCGATCCCGAACGTCTCGGCGTAGTACCGGCGGATGACCTCGGCGTCCGTCACGACGACGTCGGGGAGCGACGTCGAGAGGCGCTCCGAGATGGCGTAGGCGGCGCGGCCGGCCGCGCTCCACTTCCGCCGGTTTCGCTCGAGCCCGTCGACGTTCAAGAGCACGCGCGCTCCGGAGAGCTTCGGGATACCGCAGAACGCCGCGGTGATCGCGTTGCAGAACAGCACCGCGTCGAAGCCGCGGCGCGCGGCGTCGACGGCCGAGAGGAACGCGTGCACGACCGTGTCGAGGTATTTGGTGCGGATCGTCGGCAGAACGACGAGGCGGACGTCGCCGAGGCGCGTGAGCGACGGGTCCGTGTAATGCCTCCGGCAATAGACCGTCACGTCGTGGCCCCGGCGCGCCAGCCGCCGCGAGACCTCCTCGGCGAACGTCTCGAAGCCGCCGTAGCGTGCGGGAATCCCGCGGGTGCCGAGGATCGCAATCTTCATCGCGACGTCCTGGACGGCTTCCCGCCATCCCCCGACGGCTTCCCGCCATCCCCCGACGGCTTCCCGGCATCCCCCGACGGCTTCCCGCCATCCCCCGACGGCTTTGACGCCGTCCCCCGACCACTCGGCGCCGCCCCTCGACGGCTCGTCGCCGCGATCTCACGCCGCTTGCCGAGCAGCCGCCGCCGATTCCGCGCGAGCCAGGAAAACGCGCGGAGCGAGGAGGGCTCGACGGTCACGCACGCGGCGAGGACGACGAGGTCGCGCAGAAGAGTCGGCACCCGCCGGAACTCCGGGACCGGGGCGTTGTTGATCCGCAGCAGGAATCGGTTCTTCACGGAGTGATAGTTCGCAACGGGGCTCATCCCGCCCCGCCGATCGGGAAGGCTCGCGCGGCGGTGCCACGCGACGGCCTCGGGCACGTACAGGCAGCGCCACCCGGCCGCGCGGAGCCGGAGCGCGAGATCGGCATCCTCCCGATAGAGGAAGAAGTCCTCGTCGAACCAGCCGGTCGAGATTCGGACGGAATCGAGCGCGGCGCGACGGTAAAACCCCGCCGCGCCGGTGACGCCCGCGATCTCCCGTTCGCGCGCGCCGTCCGCCGAGTCGGCCCCGCCGGAATCCCGGTCGAAGTGGCGTCCCGCCGCCGTGAACACGATACCGGTCGAGTCGAGCACCGCGGCGGGCGAGAGCTCCGCTCCTTCGGCGCGGAAGAGCTTTCCCGATGCCGACCCCGCGTCCGCCGCGTCGTCGAGACGCCGCACGAGGGCGGCGCAGAAGTCCGGAGAGAGCCGGCAGTCCGGATTCAGCGTCAGCACGTAGCGTCCGGCCGATGCCGCGATCCCCGCGTTCGCGCCGCCGGCGAATCCTCGGTTTTCGGGCTGCGGCAGAAACCGCGCGCCGTGCGCGGCGGCGAGCTCTCGCGAGACCGCCGGATCGCCGTTCTCGACGACCAGGATCTCCGACGCGACTCCCTCCTGCCCGGCCGCCGCGGAAAGCGAGACGGCGAGGTCCGCGCCCGAGTCGTACGACACGACGACGATCGAGACGTCGGGTAGGGCGCTCATAGGAGCGCCACCGGGCGGGCGCTCATAGGAGCGCCACCGGGCGGGCGCTCACGAGAGCGCCATCCGGAACGCCCGCCGGTAGGCCCGGAACGACTCGCGGCGCGGACGCGGCGGATTTCTGCGGAAGGGGAGGAGGATCGCGCGAAGAACCATTCCCGCCGCGACGAGTCCGCGGAAGACGACGACCGCGGCGCGACCGCGGTGCTTGCGCCAGTACGCGATCGCGTTGCGGTAGTAGACGGGAAGGAAACGGTCGTATCCGAGGCGGTGCATCGCCGCGCCTCCCGCGTGCGCGAAGACCGCATCCGGGAAATACACGATCTTTCCGAGTGAGCGGAGCCGCGCGCAGAGGTCGACGTCCTCCCACCAGGCCGGCACGAACCGGGGGTCGAAGCCGCCGGACGCGCGGAAGGCGTCCGTACGAATCGCCAGCACCGCGGCGGCCGGCTGCTCGACCTCGAAGGAGGTGCTTCGGTCCCGGTCGAGGTAGCGGTCGCGGACGCGTCCGCGGTTTCCGGGAAAGGCGCGGTCGATCAGGAGCAGCTCGCGAAAGGCCTGGCGAAGCGTCGGCAATCGGCGCAGTTGGAACGTCTCCTGCCTCTCTTCTCCCCCTCCCTGGGACGCATCGCCCGATGCGTCCCATAGGCGCGGGGCGACCGCGACCCAGTCGGGATGCGCGTCGAACGCCGCCGTGATCGCTGCAAAGGGATCGCCGCTCGCGCGGGCGTCGGGATTGACGAGCAGGAGAACCTCGCCGCGGGCGTGCGCCGCCGCGTGGTTGACGGCCGGCCCGAATCCGATGTTTTCCGAAAGGACGGCGAGGCGGACGTCGGGCCAGAGGCGCCGGATCTCCTCTCCGGGGGGAAGGTCGGAGCGGTTGTCGACGACGACGAGCTCGGCCGAAACGGACGATCGCGCGCGGGCGGCCGCGAGGCTGCCGACGCAGTCCTCGAGATCCGCGCCCGAGTTCCAGGAGACGACGAGGATCGAGATCAAATCAGGGACGATTATTCATCGGGACGCCCGGCAGCGCCGCGGGAAAACCCGTCAGGAGCGATGCGTCCTGCCGCGACGAGAGCGCGTTCCACGCGGCCGCCGGCCAGACGATGACCGGAAGGAGCCACCCCGCGGCTCCGAGCGCCCGTGCGTGCGCGAGGTCCGCGCGGAGGAGGTCGCGGAGCCGCCGCCGGAGGAAGGCGCGGTCGAAGTTCTTGATCAGCGTGCGCCAGCGGTTGCGCGCGATCCAGAGCGCCTTCTTCCACGGCGTCCGGCCGCCGGTCATCGAGCCGCGATGGAAAGCGATCGCCTCGGGGTCGAGCGCGAAGCGCCATCCGCGGCGGGAGAGGCGAAGGGCGAGATCGACGTCCTCGTAGTAGGCGAAGAACGCGTCGTCGAAGACGCGCCCCCCCGCCGAGACGTCGAGCAGCGCCGCGCGCCGGTACATCGCCGCGGTCGCGGACACGCCCGGCACCTCGATCGCCTCGATCGTCGCCGTGAAGCGGTCCTCGCCGGCCCAGAGCGGGACGGCCTCGCCGCGCGCGTTCCAGGAGAGGCCCGCCGTGTCGATCGTCCGCCCGTCCTCGCGCAGCACGGCGCCCTGCGCGCCCGCGAGGCGGTCGTCGCACGACATCCGGGCCGCGAGGCGCGCGGCGTAGTCGGGCGCCAGGCGGGCGTCGTTGTTGACGATGAGGACGAGGTCCGCGGACGTGCGCGCGATCCCCTCGTTCGCGCCCCCGGCGAAGCCCAGGTTGGCGCTCAGCGAAACGACGCGCACCGACGGGAACCGCTCCCGGATCGCGCGCGCTTCGGAAGGCGCGGACGCGTTGTCGACGACGAGGATCTCGATCGCGGCGCCGCGCTGGGCCACGAGCGACTCGAGGCATTGCTCGAGAGCGAGCCCGCCGTCGCGGTTCACGACGACGGCGGAGACGTCCGCGCGCGCGGGGGGCTCGCCGGAGAGGGCGTACGGGTCCCGGCCGGGTCGCCCGTCGGGCGTCTTCATTGATTTTTCCGGCGGGGCGTTGTTCAATCCGTGATTCATGTTAGCACGCGCGTTTCTCCGCGAGCACGCGGCGCGGCTCGCCGCGGAGATGCCGGAGCGCTACGCCGGAGTCGACCTCGCCTCGTATACGGAGCTCGAGGCGCGGCGCCGCGACGCCGTGACGCGTCTCGAGGCGAAACGCAGCCGCCGCAACGAGCTGACCGCGATCCGCGAGAAGCCTTCGCCGGAACGGATCGCGGAGATGAAGGCGCTCAAGGAGGAGATCCGCTCGCTCGAGGAGGAGACGGCCTCCGCCGACTCCGCGCTCGCCGAGATCGAAGCGCGCGTTCCGAACGCCCCCGACGCCTCCGTCCCCCGCGGCAAGGACGAATCGGCCAACCGGGAAGAACGCCGCGTCGGGACTCCGCGCTCCTTCGCGTTCGCGCCGAAGCCGCACTGGGAGATCGGGGAGGCCCTGGGGATCCTGGACTTCGACCGCGCGGCGAAGATCGCCGGCGCGCGATTCTCGCTCCAGTTCGGCGCGGGAGCGGCGCTCGAGCGGGCGCTCGCCGCGTTCATGCTCGACCTGCACACCCGGGAGCACGGCTACACCGAGGTCCTCCCGCCGTTCATGGTCAACGCCGACTCGCTCTTCGGGACCGGCCAGCTCCCGAAGTTCGAGGAGGAGCTCTTCCGCGCGGGCGACTACTACCTGATCCCGACCGCCGAGGTCCCCGTGACGAACATCCACCGCGACGAGGTCGTCGAGGCTTCGCGGCTCCCGATCCGCTACGTCGCGGGGACCCCCTGCTTCCGCGCCGAAGCGGGGGCGGCGGGGCGCGACACGCGCGGCCTCATTCGCCTCCATCAGTTCGACAAGGTGGAGCTCGTCTGCTTCTCGCGCCCGGAGGAGTCGTTCGACGCGCTCGAGCGGCTCACCGGCCACGCGGAAGAGGTGCTTCGCCGGCTCGGTCTCCCCTACCGCGTCGTGTCGCTCTCGACGGGCGATCTCGGATTCGGGAGCGCGAAGACCTACGACATCGAAGTCTGGCTGCCGGGCCAGGACACGTATCGCGAGATCTCCTCTTGCTCGAACTTCACCGACTTCCAGGCCCGGCGCGCGAACATCCGGTTCCGACCGTCGGAATCGGAAAAGCCGGAGTTCGTCCACACGCTCAACGGCTCCGGGCTCGCCGTGGGGAGGACGATCGTCGCGATTCTCGAGAACTACCAGCGCGAGGACGGGTCGGTCGAGATCCCGGCGCCGCTCGCGCCTTACATGGGGGGATCGACGGAAATCCGCCGGGGCTGAGCCCAGCCGCTGCGAATCCTCCCGCTACTGGATCCGGAGACGTCCGGCGAAACCTTCTTCGTAGGAGTGAAAGTAGTCGAGGCCTTCCTCGGGCCATTTCCAGCAGTAGTACCCGCCGCCCGAGTCGAAGTCGACGAGCCACGGCCCCTTCACCTCGGCGCCGAGCGACCGGACTTTCTGCGCCCATCGATCGAGGAGGTCGGCGGCCGCGCCCTGGAGCTCCTCTCCGGTGAGCTCCTTCTCTCCCGCGTCGACGTCGTCGATCGCGAGCTGGATCGCGGCGAGCTGCTCGATCGCTTCGCGGGTGATCTCGCGCACCTGGGGCACGAGCCGTCGGGCGTCTTCGAACGTGAAGATGCGGGTGTCTCGCGCGGTCGCCATCGAGGCCAATATACCGCGGAAATGTGAGAGAATTGCTCTCCATGGCCGCCCGCGCGCCCTCGGAAGAAGCTCGTCCCGAAAGCGCCCATTACTGGGCGCGGCACACGGCGGAGCTCCGCGCGCGGCTCGCGCGCGAGATCCCGCACGACGACCTGAAGCGGCTCCACCAGAAGGAGCCGTGGCGCCATTTCGCCGTCGCGATCCGGCAGGTGCTGATCCTCGCCGCCGCGACGTTCGTCTCGGCGCGATTCCCGAGTCCGCTCGTCTGGATACCCTCGGCCGTCGTCGCCGGCTTCACGCTCTTCAATTTCACGGTGCTCCTCCACGACGTGATCCACAACGACGTCTGGATGGGACGGCACGACCGCGCCAATCGGATTCTCGGGCTCCTCTACGCGTTTCCGTCCGGGATCTCGGCGTCGCAGTTCTCGCGGTGGCACCTCACCCATCACACGGAGCTCGGGTCGGAAACCGCGGACCCGAAACGCCATCACCTCTCGCCGAAGATCAACGCGCGGTGGCTCAAGATCCTCTATTTCACCCCCGCGCTCTTCTTCATCTATTTCCGGGCGGCGAAGGAGGAGACGCGCACGTATCCCTCCGAGCTCCAGCGGACGATCCGCCGGGAGCGCAACGCCACGATCCTCCTCCATCTCGCCGTCGCGGCCGCCGTCTGGACGTTCGCCGGGTTCGGCGTCGTCGCGCGCGTCTACCTCGTCCCGTATTTCCTCGTGTTCCCGGTCGCGTTCGCGTTGAACCGCCTCGGCCAGCATTACGACATCGACCGCGACGACCCCGCCAAGTGGGGCACGCTGATGAAGAACTCCTGGTTCTGGAATTTCGCGTACGTGAACTCGAACTTCCACCTCGAGCACCACTATTTCCCTTCGGTCCCGCTCTACAACCTTCCGCGCCTGAACCGGCTCCTCACGCCGTTCTTCCGCTCGATCCACCACGTCGAGCGGAACTACCCGGGTCTCGTCTGGGATTACATCGTGCTCAACAAGAAGCCCCACACGGACTGGGACCTCGCGTAGGCAGGCGCGGCGATGCATCGAGCCGGGCGGGCGCGTGCCGCCGGCCGTCGCCACGACGTACGCTTGTCGGTACGCCTTAGGCGCCGGACGGCGACCCGCATCCCGCCGGGCTCGCGCCTCGCCGCGCCTCGCCGTTGTCATAACTGATCGCCGGAGGTCTTCGATTCGCGGCGTTGCCGGCGCGGCGACTTGTCGCGCCGAAGCCCTCCGAAGCCTTGGCGAAGGAGGGCGAAGGCGGATGCATCGAGCCGGCCGGGCTCGCGCCTCGCCGCGCCTCGCCGTTGTATGTTTCGCGGATACGCTGTAACCGGCTCGCGAGATCAGGCCGAGTCTTTGAGCGTTCGCGAAGCGCTTCTCGCTGAAGAAAAGGGCAGGCCGGGACAACGATCCAATTCGGCGTAGACTTTCGTGGCGGAGGAGTGGCAGAGCGGTTGAATGCGGCGGTCTTGAAAACCGCTGTACCCTGACGGGTACCGGGGGTTCGAATCCCTCCTCCTCCGCCAATTATCAGTATGCTTCGTTTTCTCCGACGTGATCGGCTCGTCGGCGGACTGGAGGCGACCACGGAACGTGGGCCGCGCCGTCCCCTCTCGTCGGACTCGGCCATCAGCTTTTCGATCGCGTCGTAGGGGCGGCGGAAGTTCACGGGCTTCGTGGGGTACGCGGAGAAACCCGCGTCGAGGCTCTGCCGGACGTCACCCTCCATCGCGAAGCCGGAGAGCGCGAGAGTAGACGAGGTCCCGCAGAGCGACGCGCGCCCCGGAGTCCGCGTGGCGAACGTCGATGCGCTCCACCAGGCGCGGGAGGCTCTCGCGCAGCCGTTCGTCGCTCTCGTAGCCGAGCATTTCCCACCCGAGCCGGTTCGACTTCGTGATGCCGTGCTCGTCGCCGATGTACACCGCGTCCGGCATGCTCGCGAGCACCGCTTCCATCTCGGCCGCGCGCCGCTGGAGAATCTCCTCGTTTCTCTTCCTCGCGGTGACGTCGCGCTGGAGCATCCAGATCCCGCCGCCCGCATCGGGCCGCACCCGGAACTGAAACCAGCGCTCGCCGGACGCGTAGTAGCCCTCGAAATCGATCGGCTCCCGCGTCCGCGCGGCGCGCCGGAACTCCCGTTCGATGTCCGCCCCGAGCACGCCCGGGAACTCCGCCCAGAACACCTTCCCGAGGACGTCTTCGCGGGGGACGCCGTTGATCTTCTCCACGGCGGCGTTGAGCGAGGTCATGCGCCAGTCGGCGTCGAACGTGATGACGCCGTCGCTCGTCTCCTCGAAGAGGCGCGGGGCGCGCCGCGGGCCGGTCCCGTCCGTCCCGCCGGTCCCGACACGCCGCGGCGATCGGGATCGCTCATCGACGGGCCTCGCCGACGCGCCCGAGGCGGAAGATCGACCGGAGCTCGCGGGCGGCCCGGCGCCCGCTCGAGAGGGCTCCCGCCACCGTGCCGGTCTCGTCGGCGGCAGTCGCCTCTCCGGCGAACAAGAGGCGCGCGCCGGCCGGCCGCGCCAGCACTCTTGCGGCCGAGGCGCCGCCGGGCCGCGCGTAGCTGTACGCGCCCCGGGAGAAAGGGTCGGCCGTCCAGTCGCGGCGCCAGGCGGCCGCGAGCTGCGACTCGAGCTCCGCGCGCCGCATCCGCAGGAGCCGCGCCAGGGTCTCGATCGCGACCTCCTCGGGCGGCACGGCCCGCGCCCGCCGCGCCGCCGCGGCGGGCCCTCCCGCCCATGCCGTCAGGAGCGGAACGCGCGCCGGAGCGGCCGTCCACCACGTCGGAAAGGCGGCCTCCGCGTCATGGAGGAAGACGAGTCTCGCCGGGTCCGCGGCGCGCCGCGAGCTCAGCCTCCGCTCGAGGAATCCGTCGCGTTCCCAGAACGCCTCGCGGAACCGGAGCGTGATCTTCACGACCGACGCCATCGCGACTTTCCCGAGCGCGCGGCGGAAGGCGGGGGGAAGATCCGGAACGAACCGGATCGCGCCGCGGGATCCGGCGGGGGCGTGGAGCACCCCGAGCGGAACGGTGATCACGGCGGCCGCGGCTCGAATCGAGCGGCCGCCCGCGTCGGAGAGCGCGACGCCTCGGGCGGTCCAGTCGACGCGCGCGACCGCGGTTCCCGTCCGGATCGACGTCGTGTCCGGATCGCATCCCGCGGCGAGCCATTCGATCAGCCGGTCCTGGCCGTCGAGGATGCGGAACTGGGGGTTTGCGCCGGGAGCCGCATCTTCCCGATCGAGGGCGATCGAGCGCGCGCTGATCGCGTCGAGCGGCGCCGCGTGGTAGCCCTCGACGAACGAGCGGACGAGCCGGCGATCGGCGGGCGCCACCCGGCGGAGCGAACGCAGGAACTCCGCGGCGCTCCGGTCTCCGCGCTTGGGCACCCGCGAGAGGACGCGGGCGACGGTTCCCCAGAAATCGCGCGTCTCGAATCCGCGCGGCGTCCTTCGCCAGTGCACGTCCGGGATCTCGACGGCCGGCACCCCCGCCGCGCGGGCCACCCGCAGAGTCTCCTCGGCCTGCCCGTGAATGAACTCGGCGCCGAGCTCGACCGCAACGGCGCAACCCGGAGGGCGAACCGTCTCGATCCTCCCCCCCATTCGCTGCCGCGCCTCGAGCACGACGACCCTCAGCCCCGTCCCCGAAAGGTCGCGCGCGGCGGCGAGACCCGCCGCTCCGGCGCCCACGATCACGACGTCGGCATGCTCCATCGAGAGGAGTCCGAGCAACACCAATGCCGACGCCGCCGGCTCGCCGAGCTGCGGGAAAGGCTGGCGATAATATTGCCGGGGCCGGGAAACCGAGATCGAAGAACATCCGAAGCCTCCCGAATCCGCGCCGGAGCGCGTGAGCTCGCCCCCCCCCGGCCGGCGGCCGTGGGCGATCCCGCTGTCGTCGGCGCTCCTGTATCTCGCCGTGGCCGCGGCGTTCCCCTGGAGCGAGCCGGGACTCCATTACGACGAGGCGCTCGTCGTCCGGGATGCCGTTCAGATGCTCGCCACGCCGGCGGAGCCGACCTTCGCGCACGAGTGGCATTCGTGGATTCCCGCGGGCGGCCGGCGGCTGCCGATCATGGATCTGCCGTATCTCGGACCGGTGAAGGGGTACCTCATGCTGTTGCCGTTCGCGGTTCTCGGAACGGGAGCGGGCGTCGTCCGCGGGTTCGCCGTCCTGCTGGCCGCTGCGGGAATCTGGGCGATCTCCCGCACGCTCCAGCGGGAGATCTCGTCCGGCGTCGCCGCCGCGGCCGGCGCACTCATCGCCGTTCATCCGGCGATCCTCGACCAGACGGTGTACGACAACAACGTCGTGGCGGTATGGATCGCAACCCTGGGCCTCGTGGGGCTCGCTTTCTCCGGCTTCCTGAGGGCCCGGTCCGCCCGGGCGGCCTGTCTCCTCGGCATGGCCGCCGGTCTCGCGGTTTGGGGACGGCTGAATTTCCTCTGGCTGCTCGCGGCGATCGCGATCTCTCTCCTCGCCTGTGTTCCCGGCGCCTGGAGTGAAATCCGGGAGCACGGGCTCGTCGCATCCCTCGGATTCGGCGCCGGGGCCGCCCCGGTTCTGCTGTACGAGGCGATCACCCGCGGCGGGACCCTCCGGTTCATGGAAAGCGCGAGCCAGGGCCGCCTTCCCCTTCTCGGGCGGGTATTCGTCCGGCTTCCCCTGCTCGCGGAGACGCTCCTGTCCGACGGCGAGCATCGGGCGATCTGGGCCGGGCCGCGAGTCCCTCCCGCCGAGATCGTGTTCGCCGCCGCCCTCGCGGTGACCGGCGTGGCGATGGCCCTTTTCCTTCCGAAGGCCGTCCGCGAGACGCACGGCGAGGCCGCATGGCGCCGTTCGAGCGCGCTCGCCTGTGTCCTCTTCGCGCTCGCGATGCTCACGTCGCGGCTCCGCGTGGTCGAGCACCACCTCGTGACCGCCGTGCCGGTCGCCGCCGTGGCCGCGGTGCTCGGCTTCCGGCGATTCGCGCTCGGGTACCCCCCCGCGAGAGCGCTCCTCGCGGCGGCGGGGATCCCGTTCGCCGCGCTGTGTCTCTCCTGGGACGTGCGCGCGATCGCGGGGATCCGCCGAACGGGGGGCGTCGGCGCGTGGTCCGACGCGATCGAAGAAGTCTCGGCGACGCTCGCGTCGCGGGCGCCCGGCGCTGCCGCGCGGGTCCTGACGTGGGGACTCGCCAACAACGTGTTCGTCCTGTCCGGCGGGAAAGCCGCTCCCACGGAGGTGTTCTGGGGCGCCACGGAGTCGATGGCGCCCGGCCACCGCCCGTGGCGCGACATGGTCGACGGCGGCGGGTTCTTCCTGATCGGCCTCGTCCCGTCGCCGGCGAAAGCGGGATTTCGGGCGGCGTTGACGGCCTCGGGCGCCTCCTTTCGCCGCTGGACGTTCCGGCAACGCGGCGGCGCCGTCTACGCCGAGCTCTTCCAGGTTTCTCCGCGGCCCGCTCATGCCGGCGCGCTGAGAGAAAGCGCGCGCGACTAGCGACTCGACCGGGAGTCGCCCGCGACCCGGCCGGGGCGCGCAAGGAACGTCAGCGTCGAAGGATCGACGCGCACCATCCGGATGATGCCGTTGCGCAGCCCCTTCGGCGTGATCTCGGGATTGGCGTACTCCCAGACCTTCGCGCCGGAAGGCGTCACTTCGAAAGCGCGGCCCTTCATCGACTCGGTGATCAGCGTGTCTCCGTTGGCGAGCCGCTGGACGCCGCCCGCGAGCGCCGAGAAGAACCCGTCGGGAGCGTAGCGCCAGACCACGCGCTGGGTGAGCGGATCGAGCTCGATCACCTGGGATCGCTGCGTTCCGTTGTCGAACACGAGGATGTTCCCGTCCGGGAGCATGCGGGGATGATGCTGGTACGTCAGGTTGCCGGGTCCCCAGAGCCAGACGATCTTCTCCGCCCCGGGATCGACGATCGCGATCGCGTTCAAATTGCGGATCGAAATCAGGAGATTGCCCTTCCTGTAGATGTCCGACCGAGACGCGAGGCTTCCGTCGAGCGGCTCGACGTGGTTGAGATGGAAGACGTCGAGAACTCGGTTCTTCGCCGGGATCGCGACGTTCTGCAGGCGCGGGAGGAGGTAGGCGTAGCCGGAGCGGCGGAGCAGGTCGAGGATGGTGATCGTCTTTTCGATCCTCCCCCGGGCATCGAGGATCGCGACGGCGTCCGACAGGATCGGAAGCGTCGGGTGGATGTCGGGCACCACGGCGGCCTCGTGGCTCAACGCGTAGATCGCGCCGTCCTCGCCGGGCCAGAGGTCGTGGTGAACGTGAATCGGCGCCTCCCAGAGCACTTTCGATGCGCGGTCGACCTTCACGATCCCGCGGTCCTTGAGCGAAAAGAGAACCGAGCCGTCCGGAAGGAGCGCGGCGTTCTCGAGCCAGGGATGGCCTTTGACGTATTCGTCGAGCGACCATCGCCAGAGGATCTTCCCGTCGAGATCCATCAGATAGGCGCGCGGGGACTTCCACGACCAGGGAAAGAAGAAATTCAGACCGGGCGAAGGGAGCCCTTTCCGGTCGATCACGACGCCCGACGAACGGTTCGGATCGTAGGCCTGCAGGATGTAGGGAAGGTCGGTCAGCGCGGCGACGTTGGCGGCTCGCGAGGGGGAGCGCACCTCTCCGTCCGGTTGGACCGGACCGGTGTTGCGCCAGGCCGAGGCTTTCTCGTCGGCGCGCCGGCGGGCGCGCAGCGGAAGGATCGCGAGCACCGGAATGAGCCACAGCGCCGCCGCGCCGAGGACTCCCCACGCCCGGCTTCCGCCGATTTTCGCCATCGTTCGCATCGTGCCCGAAGACATCCGCCGGCTCAATGCCCCGTCTTGGCGCCCGTCATTCCCGAGCCGTCCGCGCCAGGCCCCGGTCCGACACGCGGACGGCCGCGGCGAGGGGGGAACGCGCCCACCGGCCGACGACCGGGACGGATCCGGGCGTACCGAACGGAATGACGAGATCCGCCGGACCGGGCGAGAGGCTGTTGCGAAGCAGGAAGGTCGACGTCGCCGGCCGATACACGCCGATCGTGACGGTACCGTCGCCGTTCCAGTCGCCCGCGACCGGCAGATCTCCCGGGCGGCCGAACGGCACGTCGGCCGCCGCGACGTTCGGCTCGTTGAAATGGAAGATCCCCTCGTCGCGGCGAAAGAACGCGAGTCCGCTCCGGCCGCTGCAACGCCATTTTCCCGGAACGGCGAGCGACCCCGGCGATCCGCCGGAAATCGCCTGCCATTCGGCGCCGGGATGATTCGCGAGCATCCAATGGAGCGACCCTCGCGCCGGCCGATAGAGACCCAGGTTGTCGATGCCGTCGCCGTCCCAGTCGCCGGATCGCGGCGCCTCGAAGCCGCGCTTCGGGATGCCCGCGGCCGCGATCGCCTGGACGCCTCCATTGCGCGACTCGATGTAGAAGGTGCGGTTCGAGAGGCGGTACACGCCGAGATCGGTCGTCCCGTCACCGTCCCAGTCGCCGACGACCGGAAGGTCGCCCGGCTCCCCGAAAGGCCTCACCTGGTCCGCTTTCCCGGGAGCGTTCGAATAGCGGAGATAGAACGTCGCATTCTTCCGATCGTAGACGCCGAACGTCGTCGGCGCGGGTTTGTTCGCGCCCCGAGCGGCTTCGACGCGGCCGCGAAGGTACCCGAGCGATTGGAGCGCCGCGAGCCGCTTCGAGGCGAGCTTCATCGGGACGACCTGCGCGCTTCGCTGGCCGAGATACCGTCCGAGCGCGGCCGCGAGCGCCGGATCGGCGGCGGGTCCCCGGGCGGGACGCTCCTCGGCCGGATCGTTCCGCTCGTCGAAGAGGAGCGTCTGCTCCGGACAGGAGATCGCGATTTCCTTCCGTCCGCC
>DATFVB010000053.1 GCA_035260525.1 Thermoanaerobaculia bacterium | reverse complement strand
TCGTGCATTGTCGCGCGCGCCGGCGCTTCGCCGCCGTCTCGTGACGGCCCTGCCGGCTTCGCGCTAGAATCCGCGGCGCCAATGCAGGATGCCAGAGCGCGGGTGACATCGCGGATCGAGCACGCGCCCGGGCTTTTCTCCCTGTTCTGCTCGGCCCCCGCCCTGGCCGCCTCGGTTCGGCCCGGGCAGTTCGCGATGATCGGCGTCGCCGGGAGGAGCCGACCGTTCCTGCGGCGGGCGTTCTCGATCGCGGACAGGGATCGAGCGTCGGGGACCGTCGAATTTCTCGTGAAGGTGATCGGCGCCGGCACCGCGTGCCTCGCGGCGCTCGTTCCCGGAGAGGAAATCGAGCTCCTCGCGCCGCTCGGCAACGCCTTCACCGCCGCCGATCTCGGCCGCGGCGACCGCGTCGCGATCGTCGCGGGAGGCGTGGGCGTGGCCCCGTTCCCCCTTCTCCTGCGGGATTTCGCGGCCCGGGGCGTCGCCGCGGACCTCTTCTTCGGCGGCCGCTCGGCGGCCGACCTCGCCTATCGCGGGAAGATCGGCCCGCTCGTGACCGGCCGCGAGCTCGATTCGACGGACGATGGCTCCTTCGGCGAGCCGGGGCGGGTCACCGATCTCCTCGCGCGTGAGCTCGCCGGCGGCGCGCCGTACCGGCGGATCTACGCCTGCGGCCCGACGGCGATGTTCCGCACGCTCGCGCCGCTCCTCGCGAGCCGCGGAATCGCGGCGGAGTTCTCGACGGAGGCGCCGATGGGCTGCGGCTTCGGAGTGTGCCTCGCCTGCGTCCTGCCGCGTCCGCGCGGCGGTTTTCTCGTATCCTGCCAGGAGGGTCCGATTCTCCCGCCGTCGGCGGTGGACTGGAGTCGATGTTGAGCGATCTCTCGGTCGCCCTCGGCCCGGTCCGGCTGAAGAACCCGATCGCGACGGCGTCGGGCACGTTCGGCTACGGGCTGGAGTTCGCCGACGTCGTGGACATTTCCGCGATCGGCGGTCTCTTCACGAAGGGGCTCTCTCTTGCCCCGCACGAGGGGAACGCGCCGCCGAGGATCTGCGAGACTCCCTCCGGGATGCTGAACGCCATCGGCCTCCAGAACGTCGGGATCGAGGCCTTCCTCTCCGAGAAGCTCCCGCGTCTCCGCGCGGCCGGCGCGACGGTCTTCGCCAACATCTGGGGAGACGAGGAGGAGGAATACGTGGAGATCGTCCGCGCGCTTGCCGGCGCGGAAGGGCTCGCCGGAATCGAGCTCAACATCTCCTGCCCGAACGTGCGCAAGGGAGGAATGCTCTTCGGCAACTCGCCCCAGGCGACCGCGTCCCTCGTCGGGAAGGTGAGAAAGGCGACCGACGCGCCGCTCGTCGTGAAACTCTCTCCGAACGCGCCGGACCTCGTCGAGTCCGCCCGCGCCGCGCGCGGAGCCGGCGCCGACGTCCTGTCGCTCGTCAACACCTTCGTCGGAATGTCCGTCGACCCCGAGACGGCGCGGCCGCGGATCTCGTTCGGGACGGGAGGGCTTTCCGGGCCCGCGATCCGGCCGCTCGCCGTACGGATGGTCTATCAGGTGCATCGCGCTCTGCCGGACGTGCCGCTCTGGGGAATCGGCGGGATCGAGACGCTCTCGGACGTCCTCGAGTTCCTCGCGGTGGGCGCCTCCGCGGTGCAGATCGGCACCGCGAACTTCCGCGATCCCGGCGTCTCGGGCAGGCTCGTCGCGGAGCTCGACGCCTGGTGCTCCGCGCGGTCGATTTCCGCCCGAGACCTGATCGGAAGGACGCCGTGACGCCGCGCGAGACCGCCGCACGCGACCGGATCGGCGTCGCCCTCGATTTCGGGAGCGCTCCCGAAGCGCGCGACTTCGCGGCGCGCATGAAGGGGCGGTGCGGCTGGTTCAAGATCGGCCTCGAGCTCTTCGTCGCCGAAGGGCCGGCGCTCGTCTCGGAGATCGCGCGCTCGGGAAAGGTGTTCCTCGACTTGAAGCTCCACGACATCCCGAACACCGTCGCCGCCGCGGCGAGGGCCGCGGTCCGGACCGGCGCTTCGCTCGTCAACGTCCATGCCTCGGGCGGCCGAGAGATGATGGTGGCCGCGCGGGCCGCGGTCGCCGAGGAAGCGGCGCGCCTCGGCCGCGAGCGGCCGGCGGTGATCGCCGTGACGATCCTGACTTCCCTCGGGCCGGAGGCCTTTGCCGAGCTGCCGTTTTCCGGCGATCCTTCGGCCGCCGCGCTCCGGCTGTCCCAGCTCGCGGCGGCGTCGGGCCTCGACGGCGTCGTCTGCTCGGCGGCCGAGGTCGCCGCGGTGCGAGCCGCGTGCGGGCCGGCGTTCCTGACCGTCGTGCCGGGGATCCGCCCCCGCGGGTCGGAGGCCGGCGACCAGAAGCGGATCGCGACTCCCGGCGCCGCTCTGTCGGCCGGAGCGTCGATCCTCGTCGTCGGCCGCCCGGTCACGCGCGCGGCCGATCCGGTCGCGGCGCTCGACGCGATCGTCGAGGAGATGGCGGGAGCCTGATCCGCGAACGCCCATCGGCAGACTTCACCGGCTTTGCTCGTGACTGACCGGCGTCAGGGAATCGGTATCTCGATCGGGGACGAGGGGAGATTCACCGAGATCGGGCCGGCGACCGTCTTCAGGATCGTCCGCGCCTGGTCGTCGACGTGAAACGTGACGATCGTCACTTCGACCTCTCCGGCCGGGAGGCCGGGGATCTCGATCGGCCAGCGGTCGCCGCACGTGAAGGACGCCGAAGGCTCGACCGGCACCCCGCCGATCGAGACGATCGCTCTCTGGCAGTCGTCCGGTGCGGCGCCGCCGGGCGTCAGGCGGATGACGAGCGAGCCGCCCGCCGGCGCGAGGACGACCGAACGGGATCCGTAGATCTCGCCCGCCGTTCGCAGCGTCAGGCCGGCGTCGGGATGCTGGAGGATGATCCACTCGGCGTCCCCCGGCCGCTCTCCGGGGTCGCAAATCCCGTCGGCGTCGCACGGGATCCGGACGCGGGAATCCGTCGCGATGTCGAGCCGGTAATACGCGAATACGCCGGCCGCCGGGGAACCATCGGGTCGATACACCGCGAAACCGTTCCCTTCCGCGCGCGGCTTCATGGAGATCTCGAGCGGCGATGAGTCGTCGCGATCCTCCAGGACCTCGTCGACGACCGTGTTGAGGTAGTTCTTCGCGACGGCGGTCGCGTGGAACCTCCCCGCGGCAACCGACGGGATGTCGATCGCCCCTTCGGCGTCCGAAAGAGGCGTCTGGACGCCGATGGGGTCGATGAATACCAGCAGGGCGCCTTCGATGGGCTGGCCGGAGTCGGCATCGCGGACCCGAACGTGGAGCGGGCGGGCCGTGAGCGGAAAATCTCGCGAGTCGTCCGCCGACGGGGCGACGAAGCGGAACGTGGCGGGTACGCTGCCGGCTTCCTTGGCGGTCACGCGCGCGACGTAGGCGGCGCCCGCCCATAGGTTCGCCTCGTACTCTCCCGACGGCCCCGACTCGCGGGTCGTCGGGGTCGACGACAGAATCTCGTCGGCGGCCGGTTCCGGCTTTGTCGAGAAAACCAGCGTGGCGGCGACCCCGGCGCCGTTGCGGGTGACGCGGCCGCGCAAGCGGGGTCGTTTGAATTCGATCATCTCGGTCCGGTCTGCCGTTCCGACGGAAACGGTCTCGACTCTTCGCTCGCGCCCGATCTGCAACCCCAGGAGATACAGGCCGGGCTCGACGCCCTCGATGGAAATCGAGTTCCCGCGGAACCTCCTGTCGACCCGGGGGCAGCCTTGCGTGGAGGCCCCGGCGCCGTCGAACTTGTGACAGCTCCGGGCGAGGGTCAGGAGGCGCGTCAGTCCGTCGAGCTCCGCTTCCGCGTGAACCTCGACCCGGATCGTCGGCCGCGGAAGCGTCTTCCGCAGGGCGGGCGAATGCGCCGCCAGCCAAAGGAGATACTGGAGGAGGCCGGGAAACATGTCCGATTGTACGTCGACGTCTCGGAGCTCATCGCGGGCGAATCCAACCGCGACGCCGGGTGGGGTAGGATCGCCCGCGATGAGCGACTGGACGGCGCCGCATCCCCTCTGGATCGTCGGCCACCGCGGCTCGCCGCGCCGGGCGCGGGAGAACACCCTCGACAGCTTCGATTTCGCGGAGGCGGAAGGCGCCGACGCGATCGAGCTCGACCTGCAGCAGACGCGCGACGGCGAGCTCGTCGTCTTCCACGACGACGCGATCCCGATCGGCACCGAGCGGCACGCGGTCCGCGCGATGGCGTCGATCGACGTTCGCGGTCTTCTCCTCGAGTCTCCGTTCGGGGAGTACCGGATTCCGACCCTCGACGACCTCTTCCAGCGATACGGGAACGCGTGGCGCTACGTCCTCGAGGTCAAGGTCAACGCGGCGACCGACCGGGCGCTCGCGGCCCGGCGCGTCTGCGACGTGATCGCCGGCTTCGGGCTCGGGCCGCGGTGCCTCGTGGCGTCCTTCGACGCGGACCTGCTCCGGCGCGTGGCGGGGCGGGAGAGCGGGGTCGCGACGTCCTATCTGTTCGACCGCGCCGTCGCGCTCCCGGAGGCCGGGCAGCCGCGGGGGATCTTCCCGCCGTGCGTCGCCGTGGGCCCGAGGGCGGATTTTGCGACGGAAGCCTTCGTCGCCGCCGCGGCGCGCGCGGGCCTGACCGTGCATCCCTGGACCGTGGACTCGCCCGAGGAGATCCAGGCTCTGGCCGACCGGGGTGTGGCGTCGATCACGACCAATGAACCCGCGCTCGCGGCGCGGGTTTTGCGAGGATAGCAGGCGTCGCGATACATCGAGCGAATACGGGCGCGTGCCGCCCGCGAGACCCTGCGACCTGCGCCCCGGTAGGCCTCGGGATCTCGCCGCAAAAACCGCCGAGTTAAGCGGCGCGAAGCGACCGCTTCAACTCGGCGCGTGGAACCTGCGCGACTACGGAACGAGGTCGACGCCCCCCTTCGACAGCGGATTGCATCGGAGGACCCTCCACGCGGCGAGCGCGCTTCCCCGGAAGAAGCCGTGGCGGCGCAGCGCCTCGAGCCCGTAGAGCGAGCAGGTCGGAGTGAAGCGGCATCGCACGAGCCGGCTCCTCGCCAGGAGCGGCGAGACCGTTTTGCGGTAGGCGCTCACGGCGGCTGCGGCCGCCCGTCCGCTCCACTGGCGCGCGGGCGGGTTGAAGGCGTCGCCGACGAGGGCGGCCGTCAGGGCGACCGCGAGCACGAGCGCGGAAGGGAGCCGGCGCGCGTCGGCGCCGGGCGAGGGTCCGGCGGCGGCCTCAGAACCGGCGGGCAAGATCGGTCAGCACCGGGATGACGAGCCGCTCGCCGCGCAGGGCCTTTGCGATTCCGACCACTATCAGCGCCGCGTAGAAGAGCATGAGGAAAGTCGTCGCGATCCAGTAGAGACATCCGAAGATCGCGAACAACGCGGAGAGGAAGACGGCGATCATGCAGGCGACTGCGAACGCGCCGAAGAGGACGAGCCCGTTCTTCGCCTGCCACTGCACCTCGGCGTCCTCCTTCTCGGCGAGGATCGGCACGAGGGAGAGCGGTCCGAGATACGCGAGGATCAGCATCAGCGTGCGGTCCGGCGGAGCGGGAGCCGGAGGCTCGGCAGGGGGGCCGGGAGGGAGCGGTTCGTCGGCCATCGGGATCTCCGTCACGCGGAAGATACCAGAAGAACGCGGGGCTCGGTGTATTCGAGGATCGTCGAACGGACCCCCTCGCGCCCCGCGCCCGACGCCTTCACCCCCCCGTACGGAAAGTTGTCGATCCGGGTCGAGGGAGGCTCGTTGACGAGAACGCCGCCGACCTCGAGCGAGCGGTAGGCGGCGCGGATCCGCCCGATGTCGCGGGTGAAGACGGCCGCGTGAAGGCCGTACGCGGTGTCGTTGGCCGCCGCGATCGCGCCGTCGAAGTCGTCGTAGGGATCGACGATCGCGACGGGCCCGAAGACCTCGCGCCGCCGCACCTTCGCTTCGGAATCGACGCCGGTCAGGATCGTCGGCGGCACGTATCGCCCCTCGCGCGCCCCTCCCGCGACGCGGACCGCTCCCGCGGCGAGGGCCTCTTCGATCCAGGCGTCCACGCGGCGCGCGGCGTCCTCGTCGATCAGCGGGCAGAGCGCCGTCTTCGGGTCGCGCAGGTCGCCCGCCGGCAGCTCCCGGGCCGCGGCCATGAACCGCTCGAGGAACGGCTCGAAGACGGCGCGAGACACGAGGATCCGCTGCGCCTTGATGCACACCTGGCCGGCGTAGGCGAATGCGGACGACGCGAGCTTCCGGGCGGCCGCATCGAGGTCGGCGTCGTCGTGGACGATCGCCGCGGCGTTCCCGCCGAGTTCGAGGACGACGGTCTTCCTCGGCGCCTCCTCCTTGATCTTCCAGCCGACGGCGTCGGAGCCCGTGAACGACAGGACCGCGACGCGCGGATCGCGCCACAGGGCCGGCGCGTCCGCGTTCTCGCAGACGACGACGGAGAAGGCGGCGGCGGGCCACGCGGTCTTCGCGGCCTCCTCGGCGAGGAGGAGCGCGGCCCGCGGGGTGCGCGGCGAGGGCTTCGCGACGACCGGACAGCCGCAGGCGATGGCCGGCGCGACCTTGTGCGCGAGGAGGTTCAGCGGGAAGTTGAACGGCGTGAGCGCGGCGACGACGCCCTTCGGGAACCGCTCGACGGCGCACCAGAGGCTCTCGGCGCGCGGCTCGAGATCGACCGCCAGGACCTCGCCTCCGGTTCGTCCGGCCTCCTCCGCCGCGAGCGAGAACGTGACGAGGCAGCGGTCGACCTCGGCTTCGGCGAACCGGAGGGGCTTCCCCGCCTCGGCGACGATCGCGTCCGCGAACTCCGCCCGCCGGCGGGCGATCCCGCCGCGGATCTGCCGGAGCGCCTGCGCCCGCTTCCAGGAGGGCATCCGCCGGGTCGCGTCGAACGCATCCCGCGCCTCTCCGATCGCGCGTGAGATGCCGGCCGCGTCGGTCACTTCCTCGGCGTCCCCGCGCGGAGCTTCCGCGAGAGCGGCGGGAGGTCGCTCTTCTTCCGCGCGGCGGCCGACGCGTAGGCGTCGAGCAGCCCCTCCGGGCCGGCCGCGAGAGCGTCGACCAGGGCCTGCCGCCCGAGCTCCTGGAAGACGCCGTCGGCGAGGAACGCGCCGGCCGAGAGCGCCGGATCGGGACGCAGGCCCGGCTTCCTCAGCCCGGTCAGGATCTCGGCGCGCTTCCCGATGTCGGTCTTCGGGTTGCCGAGGACCGCGGCTTCCTGGTTGAGCGCGTCGATCGCCCGGATCATGTCGTCGTGGAGCCAGCGGGAGAGCGGGAAGAAGTTCCGGTCGAAGGCGAACAGAGCGAGAGGCGCCACGGTCGAGACCGAACGGAGGAGCGGGTCGAGAGGCCCCTGGTCCGGCCGCCGCCATGCGGGGGAGGTCCGGCGGTACGTCTCCCAGGCGGCGCGGTACGTCTCCGCCGCCGCGAGGCGCGACAGCGTCTCGGCCGTTTCCGCGCGCGGATTGCCGGGATTCTCGGAGATCGCCCGCCCGAGGTCGATCAGCACGGCGGCCTTGCGTTGGCCCTCGGGGAAAAGGACGTGGTCTTCGATTCCGGCCAGGGCGAACGTCACGTCGATCTCGGCCGAGAAGTCGAGCGGGACGTCCGCGGGCAGGAGCGCCTCGACGCGGCGCGCGGCGCTCCCCGCGATCTCCGCGGCGTCCGCCTTCACCCCTTCGAGGCAGACCTTCCAGCGTCCGCGGTCGAGACGAACCGAGCGGAAATCGAAGGTCCCCGGGCGGCTTTCCGGGAGGAACGCGCCGGCGAAATCCTCGTTCCACACCGTGTCGGGCTTCCCCGACTCCGAGATCTGGCGGCGAACGACGGAAAGCCCCTGCAGCGCGGACGCGTCGCCGGGGCGCGGCTTCTCGGCCGAGAGCGCCTCGAGAATCTGCTCGGCCGCCGTGACGTCGATCTTGACGGAGACGCGGGAGGCGGACGAGGCCGGCGGCGCCGACGGCTCTTGCGGCGGCATCCAGTCGTAGGGAGCGTTCCCGAACGGCGGCGCGGCCGCCCGGGCGGCCGCGGCGCAGATGAGGAGCAGGACCGCGGCCAGCCGCTTCATCCGAGGATCGCTTCGGCGACTGCCGGAACGTCCGAGAGATCGGGGAAGAGGTGGTCGGGATTCTCCCGCGCCAGGCGCTCGGTC
>DATFVB010000052.1 GCA_035260525.1 Thermoanaerobaculia bacterium | reverse complement strand
GTAGCGCCGATGCGTCGCTCCGCGACGCGGCCTCGCTCCGCTCGTCGGCCTCTCCCATCGAGGGAGAGGCGGGACAAGGGTCGCGAACCAGGCGGCGCGCACGAAGGTGCGCGCTTCGACATGAGACCCCCGCGCGGCGTTCCGCCGCGCGGGGGCTGAGCGCTCCACGCGCAGGACGCTGCGCCCCGGGCCCCCGCTTCCGCGGGGGCTGAGCGCTCCACGCGCAGGACGCTGCGCGTTACGCGCTACAGATTTCCGATCAGCGCCTGCGCGAAGCCGCTCGTCCCGACTTCCTTCGCGCCGTCCGTCTGGCGGGCGAGGTCGTACGTCATGATCTTCTGCCCGAGGGTCTTCGCGACCGCCCGCTCGACCGCCGCGGCCGCGTCGTGCCACCCGAGGTATTCGAGCATCATCACGCCCGAGAGGATGAGCGAGCTCGGGTTGATCTTGTCGAGGTTCGCGTACTTCGGCGCGGTTCCGTGCGTCGCCTCGAAGACGGCGTGCTCATCCCCTTCGTTCGACCCGGGTGCCATGCCGAGGCCTCCCACCTGGGCCGCGAGCGCGTCGGAAAGATAGTCGCCGTTCAGGTTCAGGGTGGCGACCACCGAGTACTCGGCGGGCCGCAGCAGCGCCTGCTGGAACATCGAATCGGCGATCCGGTCGCGCACGACGACCTTTCCCGCGGGCGCCGGATTCCCTCCGAGGTCCGCCTCCGCGATCGTGTGGTCGCCGAACTCGGTCCGCGCCACCTCGTATCCCCAGTCGCGGAAGGCGCCCTCGGTGTACTTCATGATGTTTCCCTTGTGGACGAGGGTGACGGCGGGCTTGCGATGCTCGATCGCGTAGCGGATCGCCTTCCGGACGAGCCGCTTGCTGCCGAACTCGGACACGGGCTTGACCCCGATCGCGGATCCCGGACGGATCTTCTTCCCGAGCTCGCCGATCACGCCGATCAACCGGTCGGCCTCGGGCGACCCGGCGCGCCACTCGATGCCCGCGTACACGTCCTCGATGTTCTCGCGGAAGATGATCATGTCCACGTCCTGCGGCCGTTTGACGGGCGAGGGGACGTTCTCGAACCAGCGGACGGGACGGACGCACGTGTAGAGGTCGAGCTTCTGCCGGAGCGTGACGTTCAACGAACGGATCCCGCCGCCGATCGGCGTCGTGAGCGGCCCCTTGATCGCGACGCGGTAGTGGGTGATCGCGTCGATCGTCTCCTGCGGCAGCCATTCCTGAAAGCGCTGGTTCGCCGTGTCGCCGGCGAAGACCTCGAACCAGACGATCCGCTTCTTTCCCCCGAAGGCCCTGGCGACCGACGCGTCGAGGACGGCCTGCGTCGCTTTCCAGATGTCGGGACCCGTGCCGTCGCCGCGGATGAAGGGGATCACCGGGTCGTCGGGGACCCGGATCTTCCCGTTTTCGAAGCCGATGCGCGATCCGGCGGGCGCGCTCCCGTAGCGTCCGAATTCCATGCGAGGTCCTCCTTCGTGTCGCCCGGATTATCGACGAAAGGCGCGCCCCCGCCTGATGACTTTTCACCAGCCGGCGCGGCGACGGCGCGCCGGCGGCGCCGCCGCCGTACCGCAAAAACCCATTATCATGGGGCATGAATCACGACCCGAAGGCGCCGCTCGTCGGGATCGTCATGGGGAGCAAGTCCGACTGGGAGACGATGCGCGAGGCATCGGACGTGCTCGACCGGTTCGGCGTCCCGCACGAATCCCGAGTCGTCTCGGCCCACCGCACGCCGACGTGGATGGCCGAATACGCGGAGAAGGCCGTGTTGCGCGGACTCGAGGTCGTGATCGCGGGAGCCGGCGGCGCCGCGCACCTGCCGGGAATGATCGCGGCGCACACGATTCTTCCGGTCCTCGGCGTCCCGATCGAGAGCCGGACGCTCAAGGGCATCGACTCTCTCCTCTCGATCGTCCAGATGCCCGCGGGAGTCCCCGTCGCCACGCTCGCGATCGGCAAGGCCGGCGCGACGAATGCGGGGCTTCTCGCCGTCGCAATCCTGGGCGGCACGCGCCCCGAGCTCCGCGAGAAGCTCCGCCGTTTTCGCGAGGAGCAAAGCGACCGCGTCATGAGCGAGATCCTGGAGAAATGAGGCCGGGAGCTCCTCCGGTTTCGTCGAGCCGCGCGATCCTGCCGGGATCGACCGTCGGCGTGCTCGGGAGCGGACAGCTCGGCCGCCTCTTCGCGATCGCCGCCCGGCGGATGGGCTACCGCGTCCACACCTTCTCTCCGGACGACGACACTCCGACCGGCCAGGTGTCCGACCGGGAGATCAGCGCGCCGTACGAGGACCTCGACGCCGTGCGGGCCTTCGCGCGCGACGTCGACGTCGTGACCTTCGAATTCGAGAACGTCCCCGGCGAGACCGCCCGCGCCGCCGCCGAGATCGCGCCGGTGCGCCCGAGCGGCGACGTGCTCCACGTCGTGCAGAACCGGATCCGCGAGAAGAGCTTCCTGCGGCGCGAGGGATTCCCGGTCGTCGAGTTCGCTGCCGTGACGAACGCGGCCGAGCTCGAGGACGCGGCCGCGCGGATCGGCGCGCCGTCGGTCCTGAAGACCGCCCGCTCCGGCTACGACGGCAAGGGGCAGGCGA
>DATFVB010000051.1 GCA_035260525.1 Thermoanaerobaculia bacterium | reverse complement strand
CTCTCCGGCAAGTCGATGTCGGGCAAGTCGCTCTCGGGCAAGTCGATGTCGGGCAAATCGCTCTCCGGGAAGTCGATGTCCGGCAAGTCGCTTTCGGGCAAGTCGATGTCCGGCAAGTCGCTCTCCGGCAAGTCGATGTCCGGGAAGTCGCTTTCGGGCAAGTCGCTCTCCGGGAAGTCGCTCTCCGGGAAGTCGCTCTCCGGGAAGTCGGTCTAACCCAGCAGGAAACGCGAAGCGCCTGCTTCGCGAGAATCGGAAGCTCGAGGCGCCCCGGCGAAAGCCGGGGCGCTCTCGTTTTTCACCAGATGACGGTTCGAGCCCAGCGCCAGACGACCCGACCCATCCTTGCGAGATACGAGCGTCGCTGGGTGTAGATCCGCGCCTCTCCCGCCATGCCGGGGAGCAGGTCGCCGCCGGAATTCTCGAACCGGGCGATCGCGATGAACCGGTCGGGGACGCCCGAGGGAAGGAGCGACGCGCGCGCCGCTCCCGGGCTGTTGTACGACGCCGCGGCGGGCGCGACGGAAACGACGGTTCCCCGCACCGGAGAATACGGCCGTGACGGCAGGCGCAGCGAGACCGCCTCTCCCGGCGCGAGATCGCCGACGAGCCGTTCGGAAACCGGAATCGCCGCCGAGAGGGCCTGGACGCTTCCGACCTCCGCCAGCAAAGTCCCTTTTTCGACGTAGCGTCCCTCCAGGTCCTGGACCCGCCGTGTGAGGACCCTCCCGCGCTCCGGGCTCGCGATCGTCAGAAGGCGCGCCCGTCCCTGGGCGGCCGAGAGCGACGCCTCGGCCGCCCGGCCCTTCTCGTCGGCCGCGTGGGCCCCGGCCATGTCCCCTTCCGCGCGACTCTCCGCCGCCGCGCCCGAGTAGGCGCGCGCCCGGGACGAGGCGGCGGCGAGGGCCACCTGGACGTCCGGGCTGGTCATCCCGAACATCGGCTGGCCGGGCCGGACGGGATCGTTCTCGTGGACGAGCACGCGGGAGACGAAGCCGGCCTGCGGGGCTTCGATTCGGGCGAGCCGGAGCGGCGCGAGCGTGACATCGGCCGAGATCGGCTCGCGGAAGAGCGGCAGCGCGAGCACGATCGCCGCGGCGGCCGCGGCGGCGAGAAGACGGCGGCGGATTTTCGGCGACACGAGGTACTCCTTCTTGTCGAGATAGAACATCCGGAGCACGTGGATGAAGATCCGCGCGCGCTTTCGGAACACCCAGACGAACGTGATCGTCGCGAGGACGCCGGCGAGCTCGACGGAGGCGTGCCGGAACAGGTTGTAGAAGAGCTGCCCGATGAGCCACATGATCATCGCGGTGTAGGCGAGCGCGAGCGGCGCGTAGATCAGGTAGATCCGCCGCTTCCGGCGGGAGAGGATCGGGACCTCGACGGGCAGCCGCAGCAGACGGTTCTGGATGAGGGCGCCGACGTACTGGAACGATTCCTCGCGCAGCTGCGGGAGGTCGAGGAAGCTCGACAGCACGTGGTAGCCGTCGGTCTTCACCATCGGGTTGATGTTGAAGAACACGGTCGAGACGCCGGTGTAGAGCATCGTCTTGTAGGCGAGCTCGTGCACGAGAGTGTCGGGGTACGACACGACCCAGAGCCCGGTCGCGATGGCGCAGATGTAGCACTCGACGTAAATGCCGCCGAGCGCGACCCAGAGGCGGTGCCAGCGGTTCGTGAAGAGATACGCGTCGGTCGAGTCGCAGTAGTAGGCGGGCGTCATGTAGAAGAGCGCGAAGCCGATGTCGTGGACGTCGCCCCCGTAGATCTTGATCACGAACGCGTGGCCGAACTCGTGGACCGCGCCGATCGCGGTCATGATCAGGAAGAACTGCACGAAATCCCAGAACGGCTTCCCCAGGAAATGGTAGAGCTCGATCGTCTGCGTCCAGATCGTCGAGAAGCGCGCCACGAACACGCTCGCCGTCAGCAGGAACACGACCATTCCCGCCGCCACGACCGGCGGGCTCCAGAGCCAGCGCACGTACTTGACGGTGCGCTCGAGGAGCCGGTTCGGGTCCATGACGTGGAAAGGGATGAGGAAGATGTTGAACCCCTCCTCCTTCTCTTCCGCCTTGCGCTTGCGCGCGTTTCGGAGCTTCTCGAGGAGGGCGAGATTGCGTTCGGCGCGCTTCTGCTCGAGGAGCTCCATCTTCCGGAGCGACTCCTCGAAATCGAGCACCGTCGCGAGAGGGATTCCGCCCCCCGGGTGCGCGGCGTTGTACGCGTCCTGGATCTCGCTCCGGGTTCGGGTCCCGTCGAAGAGGGAGATCAGCGCCCATTCCCCCTCGTCGAAGTTGAAGACCTTCAGCGTTTCCGGGTTCTTGACGCCCCAGCTGACCTCGCCGGCATGCACGAGCCTGCGGATCGTGAGCTCCGGCCGGAGACGCGGCCGATCCGCGCCGCTCGCGTGCTGCGCGGCGAGCGCTTCGGCGACCTTTCCGGTGGGGGAGGCGGAGGCGAGGGCGGAGGCCCGGGAGGCGAGGCTCACGGAATGAGCGGCCAGAGCCGGGCCCAGAGATACCGGGCGGGCTTGCGGAAGATCGCGAAGCCGAGGCTGTGGCGTTGGGTGAGGACCTTGCCCTTGCCGAGCATTCCGGGACGAATCTCGCGGCCGGGATTGTCGAAGCGCGCCTCGACGATGAGGAAGCGCTGCTCGCCTTCCGCGTGCACGGCGGCGCCGATCCGTTCGACCGTTCCGCGGAAAGTATGCGTGGGGAACGAATTGAGCTTGAGATCCACGGGCTCGCCGACGCGGAGGAACCCCGTCTCCGACTCCGGCACCGCGATCTCTCCCGTGATTTTCGACGCGTCGGCGATGCTGCAGAAGGGGGCTCCCGCGGCGAGCATGACGCCCTGCTTCTCGTCGAGATGGGGAGTGACGATCACGCCGCCGACCGGCGCGCGAAGATCCGTGTCGCTCAGCTGCTGGCGGGCCTCCTCGTACCGGGCCTCGGCCTCGTGCACGCGCGCCTGCGCCTGGAACGCGGCGGACGGGTCGCTGTCGCTCCGGGCGCGCGCGAGCTCGCTCCGGGCGATCTCGAGGTCCGATTTCGCCTGCGCCTCGTCCGCGGCGAACCCGTCGGAGTGAAGGACGGCCACGACGTCTCCGGGGGCGACGCGGTCGCCTTCCCGGTGCAGCACGGAGCGCACGACCCCGGGCACCGACGCGGTGACGCTCGCTTCCCGCGCGGGGAGGATCCGGACCGGCCCCTCGATGCGGATGCGCCACGGCACGGCGACGAGGGTCAGAGCGGCGACCGCCGCGCCGATCGCCCAGGCCCGTTTCTTCCGTCCGGGGATGGCCGCGAGCTTGCGCCGCTTTTCGAGGAGAGGCTTCCAGAAGCCGGCGAGCGGCACCTGCTGATAGAGCTGCGCGTTGCGGAGCGCGACTGTCGCCTGGTTGACGACGATCTGGAGGAGATCGCGCGCGTCCTCGTCGAAGTCCACCGGCTCGGACGCCTCGAAGCCGATCACGCCGAGCTTTCCCTCCTCGTCCTGGAGGATCGCCGCGTGGAAAGAGTTCATCCCGGAGGCCTCGAAGAACGCGCGGAACTTCTCCTCCGTCTCCGGGCGGTCGGCGACGATCGACCCGTCCTCTTCGCGGCGGACCGAGATCGGATGGCCCGCGCCGAAGACCCATTCGAGGAGCTCCTCCGTGCGGCGGATCGACGGGTCCGTCCGGTTGACCTCCGCCGCGCCGGAGACCGCCCCGAGCCGGAGCTTGCCGCGCGTGACGATCGAAAGGGCGCACCGGTCGAACGGGATCAGCGCGGAGGTGGCGTTCACGACCGTGCCCATGACGCGGTCGAGATCGAGCGTGGAGGTGATCTCGCGGCTGACGGCGAGGAGCGCGTCGAGCTCCTCGACCTTCTGTTCGGCGAGGTACCGGCGCGCGTTCCGGAGCGCGCGCACGGCCTGGTGTCCGAGGTCGACGAGGAGCTCGCGGTCGGCGTCCGAGAAGCGGGGATGACGTCCCCTCTTGTTGACGACGACGAGCCCGCCGACGGGAGCCTCGTCCTCGATCAACGGGACGGCGAGAAGCGACCGGATCTCGTACGGCGCGTTCTCGCTCCGCATCGGGCCCTCGACCTCGTTGTCGAGCACGTCTTCCCGCGCGGTGACGAGATCGGCGACGATCGCCGCCCCCACCGCCGCCGGAGCGTTCTCGATCTCGTAGTTCTCGTTCACCGCGGTCGCCGCCAGCGAGATCTCCCCCTCGTCGCCCTCGAGGATCCAGAGGGACGCGACCTCGCCGTTGCCGAAGTCGACCGCCTTCCGGGCGATGATCGCGTTGAGCTCGTCCCATTCGATCGTCGAGCCGAAGGCCTTCGAGAGGTCGTAGAGGTTGGTCAGGCGCTCGATCGCGTGGAGCATTCCGGCCGTCTTGCGGTCCTGCCGGAGGCCGCGGGCGACGGCGAGCGCCGCGTCGGGGACGAACGCGGAAACGGCTTCGAGAGCCGCCTGGGGATCCGTGGCCGGATCGGTGAAGAGGACGGCCGCGACGCCGGCGACGCCCCCTTCCGCCTCGAGCGGAAGGGCGAGGCAGGCGCCGAAGCTCTTGACGAACGGGGCGAGCCACGGGTCGTCGGTGACGAGGAGCTCGGCGGCGGAGAGCGCGAACGGCTCGTGATCGCGGACCAGGCGCCGGACGAACCCGTCGCCGCGCGGCACCGAGCGGCGGAGCGGCCGGCCGAGCCCTTCTCCCGAAGCGCCGGTGCAGGTGAAGATCGGCTGGACGGGATCGGGCGTCCAGACGAGCGCGGCGTCGGCGCCCGGAATTTCCTGGAGCCATCGAGCGGCCCAGCCGCACGTCTGCGCGAGCGTCTCACAGGCGAGGAGCTCGGAGAGGGCCGCGGCGAAGGCGCCTTCGGCGGGTTCCTCGGGTTCAGTGGTGTCCGGCTCTTCCGACATGGTCCCTCGTCAGAAGCTCGCGACCGCTTCCTCCAGATCGTGGTGGATGTCGAAAACGGAGTCGAGCTGGGTCATCTCGAGGAGCTTTTTCAGGTTCGGCGGCGGGGCGAGGAGCTTCGCCTGCCCCCCTTCCTTCTGGGCCGTGGTCAACGTCCGCACGAGCGCGCCGAGCCCGGTCGAGTCGACCATGCCGACCTTCCCGAGATCGAGAAGGAGATCGACGTGACCTTCGTCGATCAGGCGCGTGACGGCCCTCTTGAACGAGGCCTCCGATTCCCCGATCACCAGATCGCCCGTCACCGACACGATCCGGACGCGTCCATCCTCGCGAATTGAAATTTCCATGTCTTGTCCTGCCGGCGGATCATGGCAGAAAGAGGGATGCAAATCCAGCCCCGGCGGGAGCGGTCCCGGCTCGGCCGCGGTCACGAGCCGGCCGCGTTCCCCGCGAGATAGCGATGGGTGAAGCCGTCGAAATCCCCGGGCGACGCCCGGGCCGTCCGGTCGAGGAGGTCGCCGAACGCCCGGGCGGCTTCGGCCTCGTCGCCGGGAAGGCGTTCGCCGACGGTGATCGTCAGACGGGCGTCGGGCGCCGTGATGAAGACCGGTCGCGCGGCGACCCCCGCCAGACGCGCGAGACGCAGCGGCGCGAGCTCGATCTCGAGGGAGCCTCCCAGGAACGGGACGCGCGCGGACCGGTCGTCCGCGCCGGGAGGCGGCCGGTGGATGCGGTCGATCGCCGCGAGCAATGAGCCGCGGGAAAGCGCGGCGCGCAGGCGGTGCGGCTCGCGGGAGGAGAGCGTGTGGGGGAACCGGGCGGGGAAGCGCTCCTCGACCCACTCGTTCAGCCGGCGCCATTTCGGGTTCCCGAAATGCGTCTCGTCGACGATCGTCGCGACGGGGATCCCTGCGCTCCGGAGGAAGTAGCGGAGCATCCGGAGGTTGCCGGCGTGGGCGGTCAGGAGGAGCTCGGATGCGCGCGGGGGGGGAGCGGGGTCCCATCGGGGCCGGGGCCGGGCGCGCGAGAGCTCGTGCCAGGCGAGCAGCGCGAAGGTGCGGCGGGCGCGGGCGGCGAGGGCGCCGGGATCCGCGCCGAGAGCCGGGAAGAGTCGCGCGAGGTCGCGCCATTTCGCCTCGTCGAGCCCGGTGAGGCGCTCGATGCGGTCGCGGGTCGGCCCGGGCCACGCGCGGAGCAGTCCGCGCACGACGCTTCGGGGGAGGCGATCGGCCCAGCTCACGGGAACCGACCGGAGGCGACGACCTTCACGACCGTTCCCTCGACTTCGGAAAACGAGACGCCCGGATACTCCCGCGCCCACTCGCGCGGAGCGCCCGAAGCCGGCATCCATCGAGGAGGAGCGAGAACGAAGAGCGCCCGAGAAACGCGATCGCGAGCGTCGCGGCGGGCACGCGGACGCCTCCGAGGGCGACCCGGTACGTTCGGTCCCGGCGGGCGTCGGCGTCGGACAACGCGGCGATGTTACGACAGGACCGACGGTCAGATCCGCCAGCGCAGCCCGGCGCGAAAGGTGCGCGGCGAGCCGAGCGTGAGCACCGGGGTGCGCCCGATCTCGTTGCGGCGGTCGGTCAGGTTCTCGACTGCCGCGAAGATCTCTCCTCCCCCGAAGAGCTCGCGCGAGACGAGCGCATCCAGCGTGAACGCGGTCCCGAGACGGAAGGCATTGGCGTCGTCGTCGTACTGGCGGCCGGACCAGCGGGCCTGGAGCACGATCGCGGCGAGAGACGGCCGCGCGAACCGGACCCGAAGGGTCGCCTGGTCGCGGGGCACCTGGGGAACGCGCTTGCCGACGAGCGACGGGTTCGTCGTCGACGAGGCGACGCGGGAGTCGGCGAGGAGATACCCCGCCGAGACGCTCCACGCGGAGGAGAGGCGCGCGTCCGCCGCGAGCTCGGCGCCCCGGTCGCGCACCCGGCCGACGTTCTCGCGGCGGCGCGTGATGAGCGAGGGCGTCGTCGCGAGCGTCACGTTGCCGACGGCGTCGTGGAGCTCGGTCCAGAAGAGGTTCGCCCGCGCGAAAAGGCGGCCGTCGAGGCTCTGCCAGCGGGCCCCGGCTTCCACGCCCGTGACGGTCTCCGGAGCGAGATCGGCGTTGGCGAGCGTCTGGACGTTGCCGAGCCGGAACGGACGGTAGAGCTCGTTCAAGGTCGGCGCGCGAAACGCACGGTACCCCGCGGCCGTCAGCGACACGCTCCGCGTGGCGGCCCAGACGACGGATGCGCGCGGGCTCCAGGATCGCGCCGAACGGTCGGGGAGGGCGAGCGGCGCGCCGCCCTCGAACGTGCGGCCCGAAAGGTTCGACCATGCGTCGAAGCGGAGGGCCGCCGTCGCGGTGAGGCGCGGCGAAAGAGCGGCGACGTCCTCGAGCCACGCGCCCCCGCTCCGCTGCCTTCCCCCGGACGGCCGGAGGGCCGGCCCGGCCGGGAGGAACGCGGTGTCCTCGGACGTCCCCTCGACCTCGCGGAAGTCGGCGCCCGCCACGAGCTCGTGCACCGTTCCGATCGCGCGCGCCCACTGCGCCGACCCGCCGGTCGCGGAGGAGGGAACGGCCTGGCGCGACGTCCGCGTCTCCGACGTCCGGTCCGCCGAGATCGCCGAGAACGTCTGGTGGAACCTCTCGTCGCTCCGATAGCCGCGGAGAGCGGCGGCTCCGCCGGCGGCGGCACCGTCGAAGCCGCCGCTCCATTGCGTCATTTCCGTGTCGTTGCGCTGGAGCCGCGTTCCGTTGCTGCGGTCCTCGAGATACCGCGACGCACGGACGAAGAGCCGGGAGCCGCCGAGGGCCGTCGCCTCCGCAGTCGCCTCGAACGCTCGATGCCGCGAGCCCGCGCGGACGTCGACGGGGCCGCGCTCTTCGGGAGCGACTGCGACGTAGCCGTCCGTCGCGAAGACCTCGGCGTCCGCCGAAGCGCGCAACGGCCCCATGGCGCCCGCGACGCGAAGGGACCCGTCGGCCGACGACGGCGAGCCGCCCCACGCCTCGGCTCGTACGGCCGGGGAGGCGTCGTCGCGCCGGACGAGGCGGATCACGCCCCCGAGCGCGGCGCTGCCCCAGAGGTCCGACCCGCCTCCCTCGACGACCTCCACCCGGTCGAGTCCGATCTCGGGAAGGCGCCCCCAGTACACCCATCCGCCGAACGGGTCGTTCATCGGGATGTCGTCGGCGAGCACGAGAGCGCGGCTCGTTCCCGACGCCCCGAGACCGCGCAGCGAAACCCCCTGCGACGTCGGGTTCGCCGTGCGGCTGCCGGACCGGCGGAAGAGCGAGAACCCGGGCACCTGTCGGAGAGCGTCGTCGAGCGCCGGGGCGGGAGTGTTTTCGAGATCCTCGCGCGGGACGATCGTCGCGGGGGCGGCCGTGTCGGCGACGGGCCGGGGCGTTCGCGTCGCGGTCACCGTGATTTCTTCGGCGACCGTGGGCCGGGAGAGCGCGATCGTCAGGCCGGAACTCTCCGCCTCCGCAACGGTCTTCCCGGCCGGCGGATATCCCGCCGCCTCGACGCGGATGGTCAACGGCGGAGGTCCGGCGATCTCGAGTCGAAAGGTCCCGTCCCTTCCCGTCGTCGTTTCGGCCGCTCCCTCCGCCGTCCGCGCGGCGACGCGCGCTCCGGCAGCCGGCAACCCGCCGGGCGCGACGACCGTCCCCGAGACCGTGGCGCCGCGAGCCGGCGTCGCCGCGAGCGCGAAGGCGGCGGCGAGAGCGCCGGAGACCGCGATGCGGTGCGATTTCCTCATCGCGCGAAGGAGACGGCGACGACCTTCACCGGGAGTCCCGCGGATCCACGGGATCGGTCATCGGCCGGAGATCGCCCATCTCGGCGACGAGGAGCGCGAGCCGCCGGCTTCTCACGCCCCGGTCAGGACGCCCGGGTCGTTCGCGTTTCGCGCTGGCCGATCTCGTTGGCCTCCGGGTCGGTCCATTCGACCACGCCGACCTTGTGCTCGAAGGACAGGTTTCCGCCGATCCACCCCGACACGCCCAGGGTGCCGAAGGCGACGAGCTCGATGATGAACGCGAGCGGCCACCGCGACGTATGGAGCGCGGCGCCGTTGCGGCGAAGGAAGAACGTGACCCCGTAGAGGGCGACGACCGTGAGATTCAGCAGCATGTGCACGGTCGCGAGCCGCCCCGCGGCGCGGCTCATCCGCACCCCGAAGTAGTCGATGAACCCGAAGACGGCCGCGGCGAGCGCGACGAGGACGCCGATCCCGATGCACGCGTACGACATCGTGTACCAGAAATCGGACCCGCTCACCGCGTGGACGACGTCGCCCACGAACGCGAGGAAGAACGCCCCGATGGGGAGGGCGACGAGGGCGGGGTGGATGGGATGGTTTCCGATGGCGGCGCGACTCTTCATGAGACACCTCCTGCTGGGCGCCGGCGCGCGGGGAGGCGCGCACAACGGCCCTCCTTTCCGGAGGTTGCACGTGACGTGCCACGAAGGGAACGTTTCCTGCATTGCCGCCTTCCGGTGAGCTCCTGGAACCCGCCGTTTTCCGCCGTTCTGCTCGACCTCGACGGCTGCCGGCTCGACTCGAACGGGGCGCATGAGGGGGCGGCGCTCGCCGTCCGGCGATTCGAGCGCGCGCCCCGCCCTCCCTGGAAGAATCGCTGGCGCGGATGACGCGCATCGAGAAGCTCGGCAACGAGGGGATCCGCCGGCTGGGGACCGCCAACAGCGGATTTCGCTACCGGCACGCGGACGGGCGCCCCGTCTCGCGCGACGACCTCGACCGCATCCACCGGCTGAAGCTCCCTCCGGCGTGGACCGAGGTCGCGATCGACCCGAGCCCGAGCGCCGGGCTCCAGGCGATCGGCCGGGACGCGGCGGGACGGTGGCAGTACCGGTACCACGAGGCGCGCGTGAAGAAGCGGGAGCGACAGAAGCTCCGACGGATGATCGCGTTCGCCGGCGCGCTGCCGAAGCTGCGGGCCGGGATCGCCCGCGACCTCGCGATTCCCGGCCTTCCGCGCGAGAAGGTGTTCGCGGCGATCGTCCGCATCATGGCGACGCGATACCTGCGTCCCGGGAGCCGGCAGTATGCGCAGGAGAACGATTCCTACGGGCTCGTCACGCTGCGCCGCCAGCACGTCGAGAACGGCCGCGGCGTCCTCCGCCTGCGGTTCCGGGGGAAGTCGGGAAAGGAGCACGCGGTCGAGCTCGCGAATTCCGCGGTTCTGCGCGTCGTCCGGGAATGCCTGAAGCTTCCCGGCAGGACGGTCTTCCAGTACCGGAACGGGGGAGGCAAAGTCGTCGCGGCCAGCCGCAAGGCGGTCAACGCGTACATCAAGGAGGTCATGGGAGGTAGCTTCAGCGCGAAGGACTTCCGCACGTGGGCGGGAACGCTCATCTGCGCGAACCTGCTCGCCCGCCGGGCGGGCGAGGCTCCGAAGACGAAGCGAGGACGGCGGCGGGTGATCGCGGCGGCGATCCGGGAAACCGCGCATCGGCTCGGCAACACGCCCGCGGTCTGCCGCGCCTCGTACATCGCGCCCGCCGTGCTCGACGGCTTCGAGCGCGGCCGGGCGCTGCCGGCGACCGTCGCTTCCGTGGACCGCCTCGTCGAGCGCCGTTCCCTCCACCGGGCGGAAAAGGCCCTCGTGAAGCTCCTGAAGAGAGAAAGCAGCGAGTAGCCTCGGAGGCCCCGTCCTGTCGTGGCACGGCTCCGGA
>DATFVB010000050.1 GCA_035260525.1 Thermoanaerobaculia bacterium | reverse complement strand
GCAAGGAAAAGGCCGCGTGGGAGGCGAGGATCGCCGCCGACACGCTCCGGCTCCCGGCGGAGACGACCCTCGAAGAGCTCCTCGCCCGCGTCGCGGAAGCCAACGCCGATCCCGGGGTGGACGGGCTCCTCGTCCAGATGCCGCTGCCGCCCGGACTCGACGGCCGGCGCGTCCTCGACGCCGTCGACCCCGCCAAGGACGTGGACGGCTTCCATCCGTTCAACGTCGGGCTGCTCCAGCAGGGACGCCCGCATCTGGTCCCGTGCACCCCGGCGGGCATCATGGAGCTTCTGCGCCGCAACGGCATCACGGTCGCCGGCAAACGCGCGGTCGTCGTGGGCCGGAGCGAGATCGTCGGAAAGCCGATGGCGGCGCTGCTCCTGTCGGCCAACGCGACGGTCACGGTCGCCCACTCGAAGACTCCCGATCTCGCCGCCGTGTGCCGCGAGGCGGAGATTCTCGTCGTCGCGGTCGGCAAGCCGCGCTTCGTGACGGCGGAGTTCGTGCGCCCCGGCGCCGTCGTGATCGACGTCGGAATCAACCGCCTCGAAGCCGGTCTGGCCGGCGACGTCGACTTCGACTCCGTCCGCGCGGTCGCGTCCGCGGTCACGCCCGTGCCGAGAGGCGTGGGCCCGCTCACGGTCGCGATGCTCCTGAAGAACACGGTGCGCGCAGCGAATGCGCGCGCGCGCGACCTCACGCGTTCACGAAACCTCACCCCCCTGCCCCCCTCTCCCGGCGGAGAGGGGGGCAGAGACCCGGCGCGGTGATCCGGATCGGGCTGACCGGCGGGATCGCGTCGGGGAAGTCCGCGGCCGCGAAGATACTGCACGAATGCGGGGCGGAGGTCTTCGACGCGGACCGCATCGTGGCGGACCTCTACGTTCCGGGCGGCGAAGGCGCGAAAGCCGTCGAACGGCTCTTCGGGCGGGAGATGCTCGACGCGGGCGGAGCGGTTTCGAAAGCGAAGCTCGGAAAGCTCGCCTTCGAAGATCCCGAAGCGAGGCGACGCCTGGAGGCCGCGATCCATCCCCTCGTCATCGCGGAGATCCGGCGCCGCTTCGGGGACGCCGAGCGCTCCGGCGCGGCCATCGCGGTCGCGGAAGCTTCCCAGATCCTCGACGGGGGCTACGGGCGGGAGTTCGACCGGGTCGTCCTTCTCGTCGCGCCTCGATCGGCGCGCCTCGCTCGCGCCGAGGCCCGAGGAATTTCGCGCGGCGAAACAGAACGGCGGATCGCGGCGCAGATTCCCGAGGAGGATGCCCGCCGAAAAGCGGACGACGTCATCGAGAATACCGGGACGGTCGAGGAACTGCGGAAGAAGGTGGAAGCGCTGTACCGGGAGTGGGTCAGAACCGGGGGGTGAGACCCGAAATTCGAAATCCGAAATTCGAAATCCGAAATCCGAAATTCGAAATCCGAAACCCGAAACCCGAAACCCGAAACTCGAAGGAGGCCGAACCTATAGTTCGGAATACAGCTCCAGCCGCCCCGGTCCATTTCGGATTTCGAGATTCGGGTTTCGGATTTCACCTACCTTCCTTCTTGCCACAATCGGATCTTCCGCCGGAGCTCCTCCCACGCCCGCCGCCGGTGCGAGATCGCGTTCTTCTCGGCGGCGCTCATCTCGGCGAACGTCCGCACCTCCCCTTCGGGGACGAAAATCGCGTCCCATCCGAAGCCCCCGTTTCCGCGCGGCCTCTCGGCGATCGCGCCGTCGATCCTTCCGATCGCCGTCAGCTGCTCCGTTTCGGACCGGAAGGCGAGGACGCAGGTCGCCGCCGCCCCTCGGTCGCGGAACCCGTCGAGCGACCGGCACAGCGCCTCGAGGCCGGCGAGCCTCTCGAACCACTTGACGTATGGGCCCGGGAGACCGCCCCAGGCGGAGAAGCCGAGGGCCGAGTCTTCGACGACGCAGGCGCGCTCGAGCCGGCGGAACGCCTCGCGCGCCTTCTCGCGCGCGACATCCTCGATCGTCGCGGCCTGGATTTCCGGCAGCTCGAGATCGGCGCGCTCGACCTCGGAGCCGAGGATCTCTGACGCCTCGCGGGCCTTGCCGGCGGAGCTGGTGACGAGCAGGATGCGCATTCCGCCGATTATGGCGTATCGCCGGTCAGCCCGCCGGCTCGGAGCGCCGCCGGAACCGCGGGACGGGCGTTCTATACTGTTGCCGGGATCCCATTCAGAAAGGAGCCGCGTCATTCGGGAGTACCGGTATCCGTCCGCTCCGACGATGAGGGGAATCCGCGGGTGATCGAGGGTCGCGCCACGGGCGAGGGAACCGAAACTTTCGCGCGCCGTTCGCCCGCCGCGGCGGGACATTTCCGGGAGACGGCCGGAGGCCTTCGGCTCTCTTCGATCGGGCTCGGGACGTATCTCGGCGAGGAGGACGACGCGACCGACCGCGGGTTCGAAGAGTCGATCGCCGTCGCGCTCTCTCTCGGGGTCAACGTCATCGACACCGCGGTCAACTACCGCGGGCAGCGCAGCGAGCGCGCCGTCGGCCGGGCCGTCGCGGCGGCGATCGAAGAGGGAGCGGCGGCGCGCGAGGAGATCTTCGTCGCGACGAAGGGCGGCTTCCTCCCGTACGACGGCGAGGACGCGCGGCCTCCGGAGATCCAGGCCGGCGCCGCGTTCTTCGACACCGGGATCCTCTCGGCGCCCGACGTCGCCGCCGGATGCCACGCGATGTCGCCGCAGTTCCTCGGCGAGATGATCGAGTGGAGCCGGAAGAACCTCGGTCTCTCGACGATCGACCTCTACTACCTCCACAATCCGGAGACCCAGCTCCAGGCCGTCCCGCGCGAGGCCTTCGCCGGGAGGCTGCGCCGCGCGATCGAGGTTCTCGAGAAGGCCGCGCAGGAAGGAAGGATCGGGTCCTGGGGCGTGGCCACGTGGGACGCGCTCCGCGTCCCGCCGTCCCACCCGGCGCACCTCTCGCTCGCCGAGATCGCCGCGGCGGCGCGCGACGTCGCGGGCGACGCTCATCACTTCGCGGCCGTCCAGGCGCCCGTCAATCTCGCGATGCCCCAGGCGATCGCCTACCCTTCGCAGCGCTCCCGCGGGCGGAAGGCGCCGCTCGCCGCTGCCGCCGCCAACCTGGGGCTCGCCCTCTTCTCGTCCGCGTCGATCCTGCAAGGGCGGCTGGTCGAGGCGGACCTCCCTCCGGAGGTCGACGCGCTCTTCTCCGAGATCCCCCAGGGAGCGGAGCGGGCGCTCCAGCTCCCCCGCTCGGCGGCGGGCGTGACGTCGGCGCTCGTCGGCGTCTCGAACCCGGAGCACGCCCGCGACACGTTCCGGCTGGCGCTCCTCCCGCCGGCGGATCCGGACGCCATCGCCCGCCTGTTCGCGGCCTGATCCCGGATCGGTCCCGACCGGTTCGCGCTTTCGGCGGCTACCGGCCCGCCGCTTTCCGGCGCCGGGCGGCCCGGCGCGGCCCCTTCGCGTACCGTGATCGCAGGAGCTCGATCGTCGCGGCGATTCCGAATCCGGAGGCTCCGGCGGGATAGCCCGCGCGCGCCTTCTCGAAGTGCGCGACTCCCGCGATGTCGCAATGGGCCCAGGGGACGCCCTTGGGCACGAACTCCTTGAGGAAGATCGCGGCGCTCACGGTGCCGCCGTAGCGGCCGCCGGAGTTCTTCATGTCGGCGTATTCGGACTTGAGGAGGTCGCGGTACTCGTCCCAGAGCGGCAGCCGCCAGAACCGGTCGCCCGTTTTCTCCCCGGCCGCGCGGAGGTCCTCGACGAGCCGGTCGTCGCTGCCCATGACGCCCGCGCACTCCTGACCGAGCGCCACGAGCACGGCGCCCGTCAGGGTCGCAAAGTCGATCAGCACGTCGGGATGGAACTTCTCGGCGTAGGACAGCGCGTCGGCGAGGATGAGGCGACCCTCCGCGTCCGTGTTGTCGACTTCGACCGTCTTGCCGTTGCGCATCCGGAGGATGTCGCCGGGCCGGTACGACGTTCCCGACGGGACGTTCTCGGCGATCGGCGTGAGCGCCGTGACCGTCACGGGAAGATCGAGCCGGTGCGCGGCGCGGACGATCGCGAGCGCGGTCGCGGCGCCCATCATGTCGAACTTCATCTCGCCCATCGACGCCGGAGGCTTGATCGAGATGCCCCCCGAGTCGAAGGTGATCCCCTTCCCGACGAGGACGACGTTCCCGCGCGACGACCGGGGACGGTGGGCGAGCACGAGGAACCCCGGGGGGCGGCGGCTCCCCGAGGAGACGCCGAGAACGCCGCCCATCCGCTCGCGGCGGATCTCCGCCGGCGAGAGGGATCGGAAATAGAGCCGCTCCCGGCGCGCGGCGGAGGCGACGATCGCCGACAGCTCCCGCGACCCGAGATCGTTGGCGGGAGTGTTCCCGAGGTCCCGCGTCCATTCCGCCATCTCGGCGACGACTTCCGCGCCGCGCCGCTCTTCGGGGCGAAGCGCCGCGCCCTCGACGTCCACGCCGAGCGTCAGGCGGGGCTTGCGCTCACCGCTCCGGTAGCGGTGAAAGTCGTAATCGGAGAGAGCGACGTGCGGGAGAAGGGCCGCCGCGATCGCCGCCGCCTCCCGCGGATACACGAACAGCGCCGCGCGAGCGCCGCGCTTCTGCATCGAGCGGGCGGCCTGGCGCGTCGCCCCGCGGAGCGCGGCG
>DATFVB010000049.1 GCA_035260525.1 Thermoanaerobaculia bacterium | reverse complement strand
TGCGGACGGCACGATCCGGAAGACGAGATACGTCAGGGCGAGGCCGGCGAGGAAGGCGATCCCCATCAGCCGCCGGCGGGGGACGAGCCTCCCGAGCAGGTCGCGGTAGCGGTTGGTCGACGCGGCGATGGCCGCGTTGATCTTCCCGAACACCCCTTTCGGGTGCTCCCGCTCGTGGCCGAGGAGCTTCGCCGCGAGCGCCGGCGAGAGGGTGAGCGCGTTGAAGGCCGAGAGCGCGACCGCGAACGCGATCGTCAGCGCGAACTGCTTGTAGAGGATCCCGGTCGTTCCCGGGAAGAAGCCGACCGGGACGAAGACGGCCACGAGCACGATCGACGTCGCGATCACCGCGCCGGCGACCTCCCGCATCGCCGAGGACGACGCGGCCGGGGCGCCGAGGCCGCGCTCGCGGATGTGGCGCTCGATGTTCTCGATCACGACGATCGCGTCGTCGACGACGAGGCCGGTCGCGAGCGTGATCCCGAAGAGCGTCAGCGTGTTGATCGAGAAGCCGAGCAGCTTGACGAACGTGAAGGTCCCGACGAGCGACACCGGAATCGTGACCGCGGGGATGAGCGTCACCCGCCAGTCCTGCAGGAACAGGAAGATGACGAGGATCACGAGAGCGATCGCTTCGAGGAGCGTGATGAGCACCTCGCGGATCGATTCCGCGACGGCGGCCGTCGGGTCGAACGCGATCTGGAACTTCAGTCCCGGAGGGAAGCTCCGGGCCAGGCGCTGGAGCTCCGCTCGGACCGCCTTGTCGACCGCGAGCGCGTTGGCCGTCGGGAGCTGGAGCACGCCGAGGCCGACGGCGTCGACTCCGTTGAATCGCAGCTTCGTCCCGTAGCTTTCGGCTCCGAGCTCCGAGCGCCCGACGTCGCGCACCCGGACGAGCGTTCCGTCCGGCGCCGCCTTGAGCACGATGCCGTCGAACTCGGACGGCCGCGTGAGGCGGCCGACGGCGCGCACGGAGAGCTGGAACTGCTGCCCCGGCGGTGCGGGAGGCTGCCCCAGCTGGCCGGCGGGGACCTGCACGTTCTGCTCCTGCAGCGCGGCGACGACGTCGCCCGCCGTGAGCTTGCGGGCGGCGAGCCGCTCGGGATCGAGCCACAGGCGCATCGCGTACTTGCGCTCGCCGAAGATGATCACGTCTCCGACGCCGGGCACCCGCTTGATCGCGTCCTTCAGGAAGACGTCGGCGTAGTTGCTGATCCAGAGGCTGTCGTACTCTCCGTGCGCCGCGTACAGCCCGGCCGCCAGGACGAACGCGCTCGAGTTCTTCGCGATCGTGACCCCGGTCGTCTTCACCTCGTTCGGCAGGCGCCCCTGCGCCGACGCGACCCGGTTCTGCACGTCGACCGCCGCGACGTCGAGGTTCCGGGACAGGTCGAAGGTGGCGGTGATCGACGAGCTTCCGTCGTTGCCGCTCGTCGACTGGATGTAGCGCATTCCCTCGACGCCGTTGATCGCCTGCTCGAGCGGGGTCGTGACGGCGGTCTCGACCGCCTGAGCGCTCGCCCCCGTGTAGAAGCTCGAGACCGTGATCTGCGGCGGCGCGAGCTGCGGGAACTGCGCGACCGGAAGCGTGGGAATCGAGACCGCCCCGGCGAGGACGAGGAACATCGCGCACACGCTCGCGAAGACGGGACGGCGGATGAAGAAGTCGACGAACATCGATCAGAAATCCGAAATCCGAAACTCGAAACCCGAAACAAACTCGAAACCCGACTGGTCGAAATCCGAAACAGACGCAAAGGTTCGCAAGTTGAGACGCGAAACGGTTTCGAGTCGGCCGGCAATCGGGTTCGAGTTTCGGAGTTTCACGTTTCGAGCTCGTTTCGTATTTCGGATTTCGGATTTCGTGTTTCCCGAGTCACGATTCGGGATTGACAGGCGCGCCGTCGCCGATCTTCTGGACTCCCCCGACCACGACCCGGTCGCCCGCCTTCAGCCCCTCGCGGACGATGTAGTCGTTGCCGACGATTTCCCCGAGCTGAATCGGGCGCTGCCGGGCGACCGTCGCCCCGGGCGGACCGTCCACGACGAACGCGAAATCCTGCCCGCTGATCCTCACGACCGCGACGACGGGAATCGTCAGCGCGGGCGTCGAGCTCCAGACGATCCGCGCGCGGACGAGCTCGGCCGGGCGGAGAGCGCCCTTCGGATCGTCGATCGGCGCCTTCGCGAGGACCGCCTGCGTCTCGTCGGAGACCCGGGGAGCGACGAAATTGATGCGCGTGCGCGCGAGCACCGCGCCGGCGTCGTCGACGATCTCGACCGGGAGGCCGACCTTGAGATCGGCGGACCGCTCGACGGGAACGGAGACGTACGCCTCGAGCCCGGAGCCGACGCGGTCGAGCGTCGTGAGCGTCGTCGAGTTCGTCACCCGGTCTCCCACGCGGACCGGGATGTCGCCGACGATCCCCGCGGCGGGCGCCTCCACGCGGTAGTAGCCGAGGTCGACGCTCTCCTGCCGCACCTGGGCCTCCGCCGTCCGGGCGTCCGCCTGGGCGGATTCGAGCGCCGACTGCGCCTGGTCGAGGTCCTGCTGGGAAGCCAGCCCTTCGGAGAAGAGCTTCGCGATGCGGGCGTGCTGTTCCGACGCGAGACGAAGCGCCGCGACCTTCGAGGCGTGGGTCGCTTCCGACGCGTGGACGGTCGCCTGCTGCTTCTCCGGATCGATCTGGAGGAGGGGCGCGCCGGCCGCCACGCGGTCGCCCGACCTGACGAAGATCCGCGTCACATGCCCCTCGACCTGCGGCTGGAGCGTGATCGACTGCCGCGACTGGAGCGTGGCCACGTATTCCGTCGTCCGCGGCACGGGCACGGGCCGGAGCGTCTTCACCGCGACGGGCGTCGGCGGCGGCGCCGGAGGAGCCTTCTTCCGGCAGCCGGCGGCCGCGACGAGGGCCATCGCGGCGACCGCAACAGTTCGCTTCATCCCACGATAATAACGAAGAATCGGATCGGGAGTTTTCGCGCCGGGAGCCTGCGCCCGGCCGGAATCAGTGGTCGATGATCACGTTCGGATCGATTTCCTTTCCATTGAGAAACGCATGGTACTTGTACGTCCCCGGCGCAATGTCTTTGGAGATCGGCCCGGACTTGCATTGGTTCGGCTTCTTGCACGTCAGACCGGGAAACGGAGTGGGCGATTCGAAGACGAGGTTCAGGTTCGTCCCCTCCGCCGAACACCAGGAAATCACGTTGGCATTCTGTTTTGACAGGTGCGGGTTCTTGCAGCTCACCTGGTCGGCGACGGTCAGCGTGTGGGACTTCGGGGCCTCGTCGCACGGCGTGGGTGTGCAGTCCGCAGTCGCCACGGCGCCGTATCCCAGAACGATGACCCCGAGAACCAGAGCCGGCTTCTCAAATCGGAACTTGCGCAACGTTTCTTCTCCTTTCGAGCTCGATCGCCGGGGTGCGGCGTCGCCGACGTCTCACGGCCGGGCGGCGCCGCTTTCGTCGATCACTTGTCGATGATCACGTTCGGGTCGATTTCCTTTCCGTCCAACCAGGCGTGGTACTTATGGGATCCATAAGCGGACCCGGGCGCGATGGCTCCGGACCAACATTCGTTGGGCTGCCCGCAGGTCAGTTCGGGGAAGGGCGTCGGCGGCTCGAACACAATGGAAAGGTTCGTCCCGGCGGCCGAGAACCACTTGATGTCGTTCTTCTTCTCCTTTGACACGTGGGGGTCCTTGCAGCTGACCACGTCGGCGACCTTGATCCGATGGTTTCGGGCGGTCGTGTCGCACGGCGATGGGCCCTGCTGCGACGTCGCGCAGGACAGGACCGTCGTCACGAGGGCTGTTTCCAGGACGAGAGTGACCTTGGAAGGCAGGCGCATAATTCCTCCTCAAAAGCTCAACTTCCCGGCAGCGCGCAGATCGGCGAGCTCCGGCTCGCGCTCGACGAAGACTTTCGAATAACCCGCCCCGAGCGCCAGGCGGATCCGATCGACCGCCTCCGCGGTCTTTCCGACGAGATTGGAGACGATGGCGGCATTATAGAGAATCTCGGGGTTCTTCCCGTCGAGAACGAGCGACTCGGAAGCATGACGCTCGGCCTCCTCTCCGTGGCCCGTCTTGGCGAGGCAGAGCGCCAGCGTCGAGTGGGCCATCGGATTCTTCGCGTTGATCTCCAACTCCTTTCTGCAGAGGAGCATCGCGCGAGCGTAGGCCTCCGCGGCGGCGGCCCGCATCCCCGGAGCCCATCGGCGCGCGTCGCCCAGGTTCGACCAGATCTGGTAGTGGTCGGGGGTCAGCCGGGTGGCGGCTTCGAACGCCTCCGCCGCTTTCGCATACTGGCCCTGGAAGAATTCCGCGGTTCCGAGATTGGCGTACGTCGTAGCCGGCACTGGTAACCCGACGCTCCGCGCGAGCGAGAGAGATTTCTGGAAGGAATCGATCGCCTCTTCGAAATCGCCAACGAGCAATTCAACGCCACCCAGATTGCCGTACGCTCTGAAATTGTCAGGAACAAGCGACGTCACTCGGCGGAAGTTGTCGGCGGCTTCGCGGTACCGGCCGCGACCGGCCTGGAATGCCGCGAGATTGCTGTAGCCGGCCCAGTAGGAGGGCCACAGCTCGATCGCGCGCCGGTATGCGCGCTCGGCATCGGCCATTCGATCGGAGGCTTCGAGCGCGTCCGCGAGACCGGAGAGCGCTTCGAAGTTGCTCGGCTCGCGGGCGAGGGCGCGCTCGAACGCGGGAACGGCTTCCTGGGGGTTTCCCTTGCGCGTCTGCAGAACGCCGGCCGTCATATAGACTTCGGGCAGGTCAGGATCGAGGCGCTCCGCGCGTTCGATGCTCCTTTCCGCTCGGGAAACGAAATCGACGCTTCGAGTCTGGTCGAACTTGTGGATGTAGGCGCGGGCGAGCGCGGCCTGGACGAGCGCGGAGGAGGGAGCATTTTCGGCGAGATCTTCGAGAAGCGCGATCGCCTTGTCGATCGATCCCGGCCGGTCGTACCGCTGAAGACAACCGATCGCTTGCAGATAGCGGTCCTGTTCGCCCGCTGTCTCGAGGCCGGAGGAGCGGGGGGAAACCTTCGCCCGGCGGACGGCGAGAGACGTTCCGACTCTTTCGGCCAGGCGGTCCTGTATCCCGAAGAGATCCGTGTCGCTCCCGTCGATGGCGTCTCCGGCGATCTGGGCGCCATCGCGGGCGCTCCAGACGGAATACGTGATCCGGATCCGATCGCCGCTCCGTTGGATCGATCCGCGCAGGAGATAGCCCGCGCCGAGACGGCTCGCGACCCGGGACGGGTCGGACTCGCGGTCGGAAACGTTCACGGCGGAGACGGGGGTCATGACCTGGATCCCCGGAAGATTCGCCAGCCGCGCGCTCACCGTCTCCGCGAGGCCGTCCCCGATGAGCTGGCCGCCGGCCGTCCCGCTGAGATCCTTGAACGGCAGCACCGCGACAGACTTGGTCCCTCCTGACCTTCGGCGCGGGAAGCGCCAGAGGAAGATCCCGATCGAAACCGCCGCAACCGCCGCCGCGGCGATGAGGGCCGTCCGCCGGCGGCCGCGCGCCGGCTTCCGCAGCACCCCGCTCGCCGACGATCGCCGCGGCTCGACTTCCGAGAGCACCTCCTCGATCGCGAGGCGCGCGTCGCCGATGTCGCGCAGACGCTGGTTCGGGTCCTTCTGGAGGCAGCGCAGGAGAAGCTCGCGGATCGCCGGCGGCGTGTCCGCCGGGAGCGCCGACCAATCGGGCTCCCGCAAGAGGATCGACGCGAGGGCGTCCGAGACGGATTCCCCGGCGAACGCCCGGCGCCCGGAGAAACATTCGAAGAGGACGCAGCCGAACGCCCAGATGTCCGTCCTCTTGTCGATCGTCTTCCCCCGCGCCTGCTCGGGGCTCATGAACTCGACCGTCCCCATGATCACGCCGGGGCGCGTGTCCTCCATCGGCGGCACCGTGATCTCCTGCGAGACCGCGTCCGCATCCGCCTTGAGATTGCCCATCATCTTCGCGAGGCCCAGATCGAGGAGCTTCACGCGTCCTTCGGGCGTGACCATGACGTTGGAGGGCTTGAGGTCCCGATGGATGATGCCCCGCTCGTGCGCCGCTTCGAGCGCCTCGGCGATCTGGCGCGCGATGCGGAGGGCGTCGACGGGCGAGATCGTGCGGCGCAGCCGGTCGCTCAAGGTTTCGCCCCCGACGAGCTCGAGAACGAGGTACCGCGTGTCGCCGGATTCTTCCGCCCCATAGATCGCGGCGATTCCCGGATGGTTGACGGAGGCGAGGAGCCGCGCCTCGCGCTCGAACCGGGAGACCCGGCCGGCGTCGCTGCCGAGCGCCTCCGGGAGGACCTTCAGCGCAACGTCCCGGCCGAGCTTGCCGTCGCGCGCCCGGTAGACCTCTCCCATCCCTCCCACGCCGAGGAGGCCGGTGATCTCGTAGTTGCCGAGCCGGGTACCCGCCGCCAGAGTCACGAGCCCTCCACGTCGCCGCAGACCCGGCCGAAAGGGTGCTTACCGAAAGAATACACCGCCCCGCCGTCGCGAGGACGGGGGATATTCCCGTGGGGACCTGGACCTTCTAACCATGCGCGGGTCTTGGCGTTGCCGCGGCCCGCATCGACCCCGGCGGTTACGAGCGGATCATCCCGATCGTGATCGAAAAAGGCCCCGACGACATCCGTCGCCATGGGGCGGATTGCCACTCGTCGTCGGGCTATTCGAGCTCTCGGAGCGCTCCGGCCGCCCGGAGATGGATGGGCGCCAGGTCACTTCGTGCCGTCCATGGATTCCGCGGGCGCCGCCAGCGGCAAAACCAGCCGGCTCGCCCGCTGCCCGTCGTGGAACACTTTGATGCGCGCGATCCGCGCGTCTTCGAGCTTTTCGTAACCGATCCGTCCTCCGGTGTTGTAGTTCTTCTGATAGGCGGGCGAGTTGAGCGGCGCGATCGTGAGACGCAGGCGCGCGCCCGCCGGAATCCTCCGCGCCATCCACCGGAATTCGAACGGAATCTCGGCGATCTGATCGGGCCTGAGCAGCTCCTGCTTGAACGGATCGTCGCGGAAGCGCGCGCGCCGGATGTCCTCGCCGAGCTGCACCGTCGAGCCGTCGGGAAGCACCATCAGCACCTGGGCCCAGAGATCGAAGTCCGGCGCATCGGCCTGGATTTTCAGGTTCAGGCGCATTTGCCCCGCGACCTCCACGTCCTGAGGGAAAGGTTCGGAGTGAAACACGATCGCTCGCTTCTGAAAATCGCGGAACTGGCTCGTCAGATTTTCGTCTCTGGCGTATCTGACGACTTCGAGCTCGGGGAGCTCGTGCGGATCGCTGACGACGACGGCGGGCGGCTCCGCGCCGGGCGGCTTTCGCGCGAGTGAGCCGGAATGAAAGACGTCTTCTGGCGTGCCCTCCGGCGCATCCAGAAAGAACGTCAGGTCCTTGCCGGAAGATGCCGCTTCCAGCGTCTTCGCATAGCGCCACTCGTCGGCGCCGAGCATGAAGTACGTGACCCGGTCATGGAGGAGCGCCGGCCGAGGTCCGCGTCCGAGCGCATAGTCGTACCAGTCCGCGCGCAGCTTGTTCATGTCGATCACGGCGGCATCGGGAATCGCCAGGCCTTCGATCTCTTTCACCGGGTGATGCGTCCCCAGGTGATCCCACGGACCGATGATGAGGTAGTGCTTCGCAACCGCGGCCGCCGGCGCATGGGCAATGTGGCCTCGGTAGTAGCGCAGAGCTCCGGGCTGGTCGTCGTCGAAGTACCCGGTCGCCGACAGAATCGGAAAATGCATCGCGGCGTAGTCCGAGACTTTCGGCTCCGCCGCGAGATTAAAGGTCCGATCGCCCACGTGGTCGAGCCACATTTTCATGAACGAGAGTTTCTTGCCGCGTTCGTCGACCATCCACCAGTCGTCCTGGGCGATCCCGACGGCGTCGTCCAGCTCCCGGAACGGACGGTAGGCTGCATATTCTTCGAGCATCTTTCCGGCCCAATAGCCGCGATTCGCGAGAAAGCCAGTATTGAGCTGGCGACCCGAGGTGAGCCCCATGATCACGGCCGAAAACGCCTGTGGGATCCCGTTCGTGTTCGGCACGTCCCATCCGGGATAGATGGAGACGTAGGGGGCGATCGCCCCAAGGTGCGGCGGGTTCTGGGCAGCGGTGCGCCACTGCGTCATGCCGAAGAACGAGGCACCGTACATCACGACATGTCCGTCGCTCCAGGGCTGCGCCGCAATCCATTCCACGACGTCGTAACCGTCGCGTCCGACCTGCAGGCCGAGACTGTCGCTCTTCACGCCCCCGGAGCGGCCGCGGCCGCGCACGAGGACTTGCACGAACACGTAACCGCGCCGGACGAAAGTGGCGAAGCCGCCGCCGAAGCCTCCATCGATGTCGTACTGAGTCAACTCCAGCATCGCCGGAGCCTTGCCCTTCAGGTTTGACGGCTTGAAAATCCAGGCCTCGAGCTCGACGCCGTCCCGCATCGGAATCATGCGGCTCATCTCGATGTCGTAGCCGGGGCCGACCGGCTTCGCGGACATCGCCGGGGCGGCCATGCGGATCGGCTCCCGAACCGAGCCGGGAGGTCCTTCCGGGGGGAGCGCAAGTGTCGGAGCGGCTGCAAGGACGACCACGAATGCCAGAGCTGCACGGATCATCATGATTTCCTCATTTCCCGTCACCGGTGAGGCGGCGCAGATGCTTCGCCCCCGAACGCGCCGCGAAAATCGTCCGTTCCAGAGATGTTCTCGGGTGGGCGTGCCTTCGCGAATCACGACACCATCCAGGTTACGACGCGCGTCCAAGCATGAGTCCGCGCACCGACGTCGGCCAGGTGCATCGAGACGACAAAGAGCGCTGCACCCCAGGCGAATGCCGGGTGCAGCCTGTGGTTGCGAAGCGTGTCGACGGCAACCGCCAGGGTGATGCAGGCATCGGCGAGAAGGATGGCCACCGACAGGCCGCCTCGCTCGATGAAGCCCAGCGGAATGCGGGCGAGGGCGGCGACAAGAATGGTCAGCGTCGCCAGCAGCATCAGGCGCTTGTGGAAATCGGCGCGCCGCCGAAAAGCGATGGCCGCGCCCACCAGCGTCGCAAAAACCCCGATATTCACCAGACCCGTTCCGAGAAAGAGAATGGACCGTGGCCCGTCGGCGGGACTGTTCACGTCGCGTGCGGCTGCATGAACCAGCACCGTGACGACCACCACGACCATGGATATCGCAAGCCCGGCGCCGAAGACGCCGAGCCGCCTGTGCACGACCACCCGGTGCGATGCGATCAGACACGTTTGCACGAGAAACAGCGAAAACCACCCGGTCATCAGCGCGCCGTGCAGGTGGAGAAGCCACGGCAGCGCGGACGTGCGGAACAGCGCCTTCAGGTAGTACGTCCGCGCGAATCCCGTGAGCACGACCGCGAACGCGGACACGCATGCGATGACGTAAAAGCGGTGGTCGATGCGGCGGCCGCCTCGCCGTCCTGCTTTCCCGCCGAGGAGGGATGTGGTCTTGCTCACGACACCAACGAGGTTTTCATGGGTTTGTCTCCCGCGGCTGGACGCTTCCAGCCGACAGCGCCTTTCCGTCATAGACGACTTTCCCGCCGACGATGGTCAGCACGGACTCCGTCTTCGGAATGGCGAGTGCGCGGCTGTTCAAGATGTAGGCGTGTCCCGTAACACTCGCGAGAAAGACCGGATGATCGCCGGCGAGCTTGTCCAGTGAATCGCGCGCCGCGTCGCGATCGGTGAAGACCGTCGGACCGATGTACGCGAGAAGAGGAGCTCCTCGACGCGCCTTCACGACTGCGGCGGCAAGGGCCTCTCTCACATCGGGCCACGAGGGGTCGAGGGTCTTGAATGGCAGTTCAACCGTATCCGCAGGAAACACTTCCAGGTGGTTGTGGGCGTCGTTGATTCCCGGAATCACGGTCCGCCCGCCGAGGTCGATCTCCCGGGTTTGCGGACCGGCGAGCGCTTCGATCTCCGCAGAATCGCCGGTCGCGATGATCCGCTCTCCACGGATCGCCAGTGCCTGAACGTAAGGATGCACGGCATCGCTCGTGAAGATCTTTCCGTGGAACAGGACCAGGTCCGCCTTCCCCGATTCAGCCGCTGCGAATGCGCCGACCAGGCTCAGGATCGCGGCGGCACATGCCACTCGCGTCGTTTTCATCATTGCCTCGTTTCCTTCTTGTTGGCGGCCACGTCTCGGACGAGAGCGGCGGTGGTGCCGCCGATCGCTCGGTCGCGCCGGATACGCGGAGACGTCAGCCGGCAACGCGTCATCGTCATGCACCGACTCCGGCAGCCCTCGTCCTCATCGCAGCATGACGAGCATCTCGACCGTGCCGCGGCCCGATTCGAGCGGCTGCATGGCCTTCCCGATGACCGTCCCGGGCGCCGGCATTTCGGGAGCCCTCATCGCGTGTCCCGAGATCGAAGACGACACGAGCAGGTCCCCCGGGTGTATCGGGCCGTTCTCCGTGGTGACCTTGACGGGGATCATGCCCGCCACGGCAAGGGGAACCTGGGGCGCGCCTTCCTTCTCGAGGCCCGCGATCATCGCCGGCTGCGTCGAGAAGACCCCCGCCACGTCGGTCTCGTTGGCTTTCGTCGTCCGGAGGAGCCGCCCGTCCGGCCCGATCGCCACGACGTCTCCCGGAGCGAGCCCCGCCTGAGACGGCAGACGGTCGGCGAAGTCGTTGCTGTTGCCGTTGAAAGAGAGCGCGGCGACGGCGCCGGCGGAGCTGACCGTGAATTGAGGGCTGACCGCGCCCCCCCCGAAGCCCTTGATGAGGTACCCGCCGGAGTTGCCGTTGCCGACGACGAGCGCCGAGTCGGTGCTGTTGTTGGTCGCGTAAATGGCGATTCCATTGCCCTGCGCCCGCAGCGCGGAGCCGTTCAACCCGGTTCCTCCCGACTGCGCCACGACGCCAAACCCCGTGACCGAGCCTCCGAGAACTCCCGCGACGCTGCCATCGCCCTCACCCACCACTCCCGCCCCGCCACCGGAGTTCGCCAGATTCCAGCCGAAGACGCCGTCGCCCGAGCCCGCGTGCGTGTATCC
>DATFVB010000048.1 GCA_035260525.1 Thermoanaerobaculia bacterium | reverse complement strand
GGGAAGTTTTCGCAGGTCGCCGATAACATCCGGAAGTTCCTGGAGCTCTCGAAGGGGAAGAGGATCCGTGTCGAGATCCAGCGAATGCTGACCCCCCTGACGCAGCGCGAGAAGAACCGCGATTTCGAGGAGTTCTTCGAGCTCGACAAGTATCCCCAGGCGCGCGTGACCCAAAAAACTTGCGAAGGCCTCGATACGTCGGAGGTGACCGAGCTCCACCAGGCGTATTACGGCTGCTTCCAGGGAACGCCGTACCAATGGTTCGTCATCCTCGCGAGCGGCGAGGTCTCCCACTGCTGCTACGACTACGACGCCACGCAGTCGCTCGGCAACGTGAAGACGCAGACGATCCGCGAGATCGCGGCGTCGCCCACGCTCGACGTCATCGAGGACGGCTTCAACCGGCACGACTTCTCGAAGCTGCCCCGGTGCGCCGAGTGCTTCAAGAATCCCGCCGCGGCGCCTCCCGTGACCGATCGGGTCTGGATGCTCGCCCAGAAGCTCCCGTCCTACATCAAGGATCCGCTGCGGCGGTTCCTCAACGCCGCGAAGGGCTAGCGCATCGATGCATCGAGCCGGGCGGGCGCGTGCCAGCCGCCCGCGGGCTCAACGTACGCCGCCGGTACGCCGCACCCGCGGGCCGGCCGGCCCGCATCCCGCCGGACGCGCGCCTCGATGCGCCACGACGCCCTTTCAGATCGAAATTCGGAGCGTCCGATACACGCGTTCCGCGCTCTCCCGACTCGTGCTTTTGACCTCGGCACGCGCCTGCCCGGCTCGATGTATCGCCGCGCCTGCTAATCGGGCGTGGGCACGCCGCCCGTCGGCGAAGTCCCGGTCGCGACCGTGCGCCAGACGATCGCGCCGAGCACGATGCCCGCCCCGGCGATCGCGAACGCCGTGGGCCGCTCTCCGATCCCGAGAAAGACCCAGATCGGGTTCAGCACCGGTTCGAGCAGCGAGATGATCGACGCCTCGGCCGCCGTGATCGCCTCGAGGCCCTTGACGAAGAGCGCGTACGCGCATCCGATCTGGACGACGCCGAGGAACACGAGGATCGCGAAATCCCGGATCGGAACCGCGAAGGGCCGGGAAACGAACGGCACGGCGCAGAGGGCGCCGAGAGCGTTTCCGAAGATCGCGGTCCATTGCGAGGCGCTCCCGCGCTGGCGCCGGAGCAGGAGAACGGTGACGGCGTAGAACGCGCCCGAGAGCAGCGCCACGGCGTTTCCGGCCATGCCGTGCGGCGACAGGCGGCCGACGAAGAAGAGCGTCATTCCCGCCAGACACGCAGACGCCGCCGCGACGTCACGGCCGTGGATCGCGTCGCGGGCGATCAGCGGCGAGAGCAGGAGAACCCAGACGATCCCGGAGTCCTGCAGGAAGATCGCGTTGGCGGCCGTCGTCCATTTCGTCGCGACGACGAACGTGATCACCATGCCGGCGTAAACGACGACGGAGGCGGCGAGCGTCGGCGTCGGGCGCGTCCTTTTCGGGCGCAGCAGGACAAACAGCACGATCGAGGCGATCCACGCGCGGTGGAACACGATCGCGAGCGGCGGCAGGGCGACGGCCTTGATCGCGAGGCCCCCCGTCGACCAGAGGATCGCGGCCGCGGCGACCTGCAGGGCGCCCCGGCGCTCGCGGGTCACTTCGGCTTTTCGGCGGAGGGGCGCGTGCGGACGCGGCGCAGGCGCGCGGACTTCCCCTTGCGGTGGCAGGCGGCGCACAGCATCGCCCGCCGGAACGGGCGGATCCGGCGAAAGTACGCGCGGCACGACTCGCACCGGTAGACGATCTCCCGCTTTTTCCGGAACTCGTTCAAGGCGACGGTCTCCGGCGCGTGCCGGCGATGGGCGCCGAACGCGCGCGCGACCTTCCAGAACTTCGGCGAGTGCGCCTCGTCCGGTCCGTGCGACCGGAAGCAGTAGGCGTGCGCCGCTTCGTGCTTGAGCGTCGCGATCTTGTCCTTCTCGGAGAGGTGCGCGGAGATGACGATCGAGTGCGGGGGCCCGTAGGTGATATGGCCGCCGGTGAGCTTGCGCCGCGAGATCCGGACGCGCGCCGGGTGGAGCCCGAAGCGTTCCGCGAGACCGTCGTAGATCTGCTGGAGACGCATACGCTCGTCGAGGTCGACCGGGAAGAGGGAAGGTTGTTCCGGCATCCGCTTTCCGGATTCTACGACAGAGGACGGACCTCGCGGCCGTAGAATTCCGTTCCGGGAGGTGGGACTTGAAAAAGACGATCGGACTCTGGGCCGCGGCGGTTCTGCTCCTGTCGGCGAGCTCCTGGGGAGGCTCCATGGTCTCGTACAAGAGCGGCGACGAGACCGTCTCCGGTTATCTCGCGCTGCCGCCGGGCACGGGCAAGCACCCCGCGCTCATCGTCGTCCACGAGTGGTGGGGACTCAACGACTGGGTGCGCGGGAAGACGGAGCGTTTCAGCCGCGACGGATACGTGGCCCTCGCGGTCGACCTCTACCGGGGCAAGAGCGCGGGCAACGACGCCGACGTCGCTCACCAGCTGATGCGCGGACTGCCCGAGGACCGCGCGGCTCGCGACCTCGATGCCGCGTTCCGCTATCTCTCGCAGCGTCCCGACGTCGACGCCTCGCGGATCGGCTCGATCGGGTGGTGCATGGGGGGAGGCTATTCGCTCCAGGCCGCGATCGAGGAGCCGAACCTCGCCGCGTGCGTGATCAACTACGGGAGGCTCGTCACGGATCCGAAGACGATCGCGAAGATCCACGCGCCGCTCCTCGGAAACTTCGGCGCGGAGGACCAGGGGATCCCGCCGTCGATGGTCGAGGCGTTCGAGAAGGAAGCGCGCGCCGCCGGGAAGACCATCGACTTCAAGATCTACCCGGGCGCGGGCCACGGTTTCGCGTCGAACCCCGACCCGAAGGTCTACCGTCCCGTCGCGGCACGGGACGCGGACGCGCGAACGAATGCCTTTCTCGCGAAGATGCTGAAGAAGGGGTAGACGGAGGACGACGCGGCCGGCCGGAAGATCCCGGGTCGTCGCTTCGCTTCGCGCCGCCCGGGAGGTCCGGGCGGGCTCTCGTGTGGATCCCGGGTCTCCGCTTCGCGTCGCCCGGGATAGAGCGCTGTGCGCGCATGGGAATGCGCGCGGCGCGCTCTACTTGTTCTTGTACCAGTCGGCGTTGATCTGCTGGTAGTGCTTCCACTTTTCCGGGATGGTTTCCTCGGTGAAGATCGCCGTCACGGGGCAGGCGGGCTCGCAGTTGCCGCACTGAATGCACGTGTCGGGATCGATGTAGAGCATCTCGGCGGCCTCGAAGCCGGCCTCGTCCTTGCGCGGATGAATGCAGTCGACCGGGCAGACGTCGACGCAGGCGGTGTCCTTCGTCCCGATGCACGGCTCGGCGATGATGTACATACCCATCGGAAAATTTCCTCCGGCGCCGGATTCTAGCAGGTTGCTGAAAAAGGGTCCGTGGCGGGGTTGCGAGCGCCGCGGGCTCGAATGCAAGACGCCGCGCCGAAGGCGATGCCGGCCGCATCGTCCAGGCGCGGCAACGAAGCAGGCGAGCCCGCGCCGCCGCAACCTTCTGGTGGCGCGAGTCTTGCCGTTCGCGCGTTGTAAAGATCCGGCGCCCGGCCTCGTCGCGTTGGAGTGCCGCGCCGTCCTGCGAACGATCGGCAAGACTCGTGACACGCCGCCCGGATTCGTTTTTCAGCAGCCTGCTGGAAGATCGGATTCGAGGGCGGGCGAGGCGGGGACCTGCGGGTTTCGGCCGATCGCCTTGCGCGAAATCCAGAGCGATGCGCCTGCGCGTAGTCCTCGAAGAGCCGGGCCGCGCGAGGCGTCACGCGGAGACTCTACTCCGGGGCGCCGGTCCTACTTGAGGACGCCGACGGTCTGCGCGACGTTCGGGCCGCCGGGCTGGGGCGTGTAGCGAACGGTCACGCGGGCGCCGTTGGCGACGACGCCGTTGAACTTCGTCTCCTTCGTCCAGACGAACCGGACGGTCGCGCCGGTGTCCGTCTTCACGGAAAACGCGTGCTCGACGGCGGAATAGCTCTCCACGACGCCGTTGGCGGTCACGGTCTTCTCGGCCGCGGCCGCGACGAGCGGCACGGCCGCGAACAGCAGGGCGGAGAGGGCGGTCGCGCTCTTTTTCACGGTCTTTGCTCCTGATTCCGTTCAACGCCGTCCGGCTGGACGAAATTCCCCGGAACAGCGCGGGCGGCGAGCGATCGCCGCGCCCGGCTCTCCCTTGACAGGCCGGGCGGGCGCTCGTACCATTCCTCGTTTTTACAACTCGGCCGACGGAGGCGACATGACGAAACGCTGGTCTGAAACGGATCTTCGGTTCCTTCGAGACAACGCCGGCAAGATGGACATTCAATCGCTGGCCGACCGCCTCGAAGCGCGCGTCGAGGAGGTGGAGGCGAAGATCGAGAAGCTCGGCCTCCGAGCCGCCGAGCCCTCCGGCAACGGGAAGCCCCCCGCTTCCTTCCGCGAGATGTTCAAGCACTCGGAAGCGGCGCGAAAGGAATACGAGAAGGGCGCCGCCGCGCTCCAGAAGAAGAAGTACGAGGAGGCGGAGAAACACTTCCGCGCCGTGATCGAAGGGTTCGGCGACGAGCGGGAGCTCGCCGACCGGGCGCGCCTCTACCTCGCGGTCTGCCAGCGTCAGACGAAGGCCGCCGCCCGTCCCGCCGGAGACGCCGAGGACGTCTATTACGCCGCGCTCGTGGAGAAGAACCGCAAGAACTTCCAGGCCGCGATCGAGCAGCTGAAGAAATCGTCGCGGAAGAACGGCGACGGGAAGGTCCCCTATCTCCTGGCGTGCTGCTACGCGCAGTTGAACGAGGCGGAGAGCGCCCTCGAGGCGCTCGAGCAGGCGATCATCGAGGACGAAGGAAGCCGCACGCTTGCCCGGCGGGATTCCGATTTCGAGCCGCTCCGGGAGTCCGCCCTCTTCCAGAAGCTGACCGCGGCGACGGCGTAAGGGCCCCTGAAGAAGTCCCCGGTCTCCCCGCCCCCTCCTCCGTCGGTGATCGTCATGGCCGCCGGCGCTGGGACCCGGATGAATTCCGATCTCCCGAAGGTGCTGCACCGCGTCGCGGGCCGCGCCATGCTCGACGCGGTCCTCGACGAGGCCGAGAAGCTCGAGCCCGAGCGGATCGTCGTCGTCGCGGGCCACGGCCGCGAGCAGGTCGAGCCTCACGTCGCCGGCCGGCCGCGGGTCCGCATCGCGATCCAGGACCCGCCGCGCGGCACGGGCGACGCGGTCGCGCGCGCTCTCCCGCTCCTCGGGGAGGGCGCGGGGCCCGTGCTCGTCCTCTCCGGCGACACGCCGCTCATCACCGCCGACTCCCTGCGCCTCCTCCTCGACCACTTCCGGCGCAGCCGCGCGGCGGCGGCGCTCTTTTCCGCGCGGCCCGACGACCCCGGCGCGCTCGGCCGCATCGTGCGGCGCAGCGGCCGCTTCTCGGCCATCGTCGAGGTGCGCGACGCGACGGCGGCACAGCGCAAGATCGGCGAGATCAACGCCGGGATCTACTGTTTCGACCGAGCCGCGCTCGCCCGAGGGCTGCGCGGCCTCCGCGACGACAACGCCGCCGGCGAGTATTACCTCACCGACGCCGTCACCGCGCTCGTCCGGGCGAAGGCGGCCGTCGAAGCGATCGAGATCCCGGACCACCGCGAAGCGATGGGGGTCAATTCACGGCGGGAGCTCGCGTTCGCCGACGCGGTCGAGCGGCGGCGCGGCGCCGAGCGGCTGATCGACCAGGGCGCGACCCTGCTCGACCCGGAGTCGACGCTCGTGGGCCCCTACGTGTCCGCCGCCCGCGACGTCGTGATCCATCCCTTCGTCGTGCTGGAGGGGCGGACCCGGCTCGCCGAGGGGTGCGAGATCAAGTCGTTCTGCGACCTGAACGACTCCGTCGTGGGGCGGCGCACGACGGTCGGGCCGTTCGCGCGCCTTCGGCCCGGAACCGTGCTCGACGAGGACGTGCGCGTGGGGAACTTCGTCGAGACGAAGAAGGCGCACCTGAAGAGGGGCGCCAAAGCGTCTCACCTCTCGTATCTCGGCGACACGGAGGTCGGCGAGGACGCCAACATCGGCGCCGGCACGATCACCTGCAACTACGACGGCGAGAAGAAGAACTTCACCCGCATCGGACGGGGGGCGTTCATCGGCAGCGACACGCAGCTCGTGGCGCCCGTCGAGATCGGCGACGGAGCCTACGTCGGCGCGGGATCGACGATCACGAAGAGCGTGCCTCCTGGGGCGCTCGCGATCTCCCGCGAGGCGCAGAGGAACATCGACGGCTGGGCCGAGGCGAGAAGGAAGAAGAAGGCGAAATAGAGGCGGCGGAGCCCCGGTCCCGCCCCCTTTCCGCCACGGTTCGCCTTGCCGCCTCGCGGCCTTTCGGGAACAATGGGACGGGCATTCTTTTTGCGATGACGACGGCGAAAATGGAGATATCGGCAATTTCGACGCAACGGTGGACTTGGGCGCCCTTCTGGTCTCAGGGGGCCCCGGTTGCGCCGTCGAGGGCGGGAGCCCGAGCCGCGAGAGGCCGCATCGCGGAAAGTCTCCGCGAAGGGTATCCAGCGCGCGACGAGAGTCGCCGGCGCGAAGCGGCGGGCGCGTCAGAGCCGCGCGCGCCGATCGCCGTGCACGCCAGTGCGCGAGCCACCGAGCGGAGGAGGTCTGCGATGCGGGAGCCTTCGCGATCCGAGCTCCGCGAGAGTCGCGAAGGCGACGTGTAATGTGCGGGATCGTCGGTTACGTCGGAGGCCGCGAGGCCGCGCCCGTTTTGCTCGACGGTCTGCGGAGGCTCGAATACCGCGGCTACGACTCGGCCGGAATCGCCGTCCTCGACGAGGGGAAGTTCTTCATCGCCCGCGCCGAAGGAAAGCTCGGCGCCCTCGTCGAGAAGCTCGACGGGAACATGCCGCCGGGAACGACGGGGATCGGCCACACGCGCTGGGCGACGCACGGGAAGCCGATCGAGAGGAACGCGCATCCTCACCTCTCCGGCAATCGCCGCATCGCGGTCATCCACAACGGGATCATCGAGAACTTCGCCGAGCGCAAGAGCCTGCTGAAGAGCCAGGGGCACGTCTTCCTCTCGGATACCGACACCGAAGTGTTTGCGCACGAGGTGGAGCGCTGCTACCGCGGCGACCTGTTTGCGGCCGTCCGCGAGGCGCGGCAGACGCTCGTCGGCGCGTACGCGGTCGTCGTCTCCTCCGTCGACGAGCCGGGCGTCCTCGTCGCCGCCCGGTCGGGACCGCCGATCGTCCTCGGAAAAGGGGAAGGGGAGAACTTCGTCGCGTCCGACGCGACCGCGGTGCTGCCCTGGACGCGGCAGGTGATCTTCCTCGAGGACGGCGACGTCGCCCGCATCGACGCCGGCTCGATCCGGATCATGGACGCCGACGGCAACGAGGCGGAGCGCCCGGTGCGCGTCCTCGCGTGGGACGCGGTCTCGGCGGAGAAGTCGGGGTACCTCCATTTCATGGCGAAGGAGATCCACGAGCAGCCCGTCGCGGTCGCGGAGAGCATGGGAGGGAAGGTCTCGCTCGAGACGGGCGCGCTCGAGTTCGACGACCCGCTCCTCTCGGTCGAACGCGCCGCGCGCATCGACCGTGTGCTGCTCCTGGCCTGCGGAACGTCGTGGCACGCGAGCCTCGTCGGGAAGTTCCTGATCGAGCGCATGGCGCGGATTCCGGTGGAGGTCGACTACGGGAGCGAGTTCCGCTACCGCGCGCCGGTCGTCTCGGAGGCGACGCTCGCGATCGGCGTGTCGCAGTCGGGGGAGACCGCGGACACGGTCGCCGCCCTCCAGGAAGCGCGCCGACAGGGCGCCTCGATCGGAGCGATCGTGAACGTGCCCGGCTCCCAGATCGCCCGGATGGCCGAAGCCGTCTGGCCGACGCACGCGGGGCCGGAGATCGGCGTCGCCTCGACGAAGGCGTTCACGACGCAGCTCCTCGTGTTCTTCCTGATCGCGGCGCGGCTGCGGGAAGTGCGCGGGATCCGGGCGGGGCTCAGCCGCGAGGAGACGGCTGCTCTCGCGCAGCTCCCCGGGCTGATGGAGAAGACGATCCACAAGGAGCCCCAGCTCGAGGCGCTCGCGCGGAAGCTGTGCCATTTCCGCGATTTCCTCTACCTCGGGCGGGGCACGCACTACCCGATCGCTCTCGAAGGAGCGCTGAAGCTCAAGGAGATCTCCTACATCCACGCCGAGGGATATCCGGCGGGGGAGATGAAGCACGGGCCGATCGCGCTCATCTCCGAGGAGATGCCGGTGGTGGTTCTCGCGCCCCGCGACGCGTGGCGCGAAAAGACCCTTTCGAACCTCCGCGAGGTCAAGTCGAGGGACGCGCGCGCGATCGTCGTCACGACCCGGGTCGACGGGGAGATCGAGGAGCTCGCCGACGACGTGATCGAGATCCCGGAGACGATCCCCGAGCTCCAGCCGATCCTCTCCGTCATTCCGCTCCAGCTCTTCGCCTATCACGTCGCGGTCATCCTCGGGTGCGACGTCGACCAGCCGCGGAATCTCGCAAAAAGCGTTACGGTGGAGTAAGCGGTCAGGCTTCTCCGGCACTTGGAGCGGACGCCTGCGGCCCCGCTCGACGGCCTCACGGGCGAGTTGAGGCGGACGCTCTCGCGCCGCCTGACTCGCCCGCGCCAGCGAGATCGACGACCTCTTGGGAATCCGGCCGCTCTCGTGAATAATGCCGAACTCCATGGCGGGTGAATCTCTCCTCGAAAACCTCAACCCCGAGCAGCGGGAAGCCGTGCTCGCGGGAGAAGGGCCGATGCTCGTGCTCGCCGGGGCCGGGTCGGGGAAGACGCGCGTCGTGACCCGGCGCCTCGCGCGTCTCGTTGCCGAAGGCGCCGACCCCCGCCGGATCGTCGCCGTGACCTTCACGAACAAGGCGGCCGAGGAGATGCGGGAGCGCGTCGCCGCGCTCGTCGGCGGCCGCCTTCCGTCCTTCGTCGGCACGTTCCATTCATGGGGCCTGCGCTTCCTGCGCCGCATCGGGGGCGCGGAGGGACGCACCGCGAATTTCGCGATCGCGGACACCGCCGACCAGCTCTCGATCGTGCGGGAGGCGATGGGGGAGCTCGGGCTGTCGGAGCAGACGTTTCCGCCCGGCTCCGTCCACGCGCGAATCTCCGCGTCGAAGTCCGCGGCGCGGTCCTCCGAGAGGTTCGCGGCGGAGGAGGACGACTTCGCGGGGACGAGGATCGCCGACGTCTACGCGCGCTACGAGAAGAAGCTGCGCGCGGCCAACGCGTTCGACTTCGACGACCTGATCGCCGTGCCGGTCCGGGAGCTGAAGGCTTCCGACGCGCTTCGAGACCGGGAGCGGGCGCGGATCGAGCATCTCCTCGTCGACGAATACCAGGACACGAACGCGGCGCAGGACTCGCTCATCAAGCTGCTCGGCCAGTCGGCGCGCTCGCTCTGCGCGGTCGGCGACGAGGACCAGTCGATCTACGCGTGGCGCGGCGCCCGCGTCGAGCACATCCTGCGGTTCGAGGAGGACTTTCCGGGCGCCCGCGTCGTCGCGCTGACCCGCAACTACCGGTCGACCGCGAAGATCCTGGAAGCGGCGGCGGCCGTCGTCGCGCACAATCGGAGGCGACGCCCCAAGACGCTCGTCTCGGAGGGCGCTCCCGGCCAGCCGGTCGAGCTGCGGGCGTTCCGCGACGACCGCTACGAGGCGGAATGGGTCATCTCGGAGATCCGCCGCGCCGAGCGGCCGCTGTCGGAGTTCGCGGTGCTTTTCCGCGTCAATGCCCAGTCGCGCTCGTTCGAGGACGAGCTGATGCGCCAGAACGTTCCGTACGTGGTGATCGGGGGAATGAAGTTCTACGAACGGGCGGAGGTCAAGGACGCGATCGCCTACTACCGGCTCGCCCTCGACCCGAACGACGACCTCGCGTTCCGGCGGGTCGTCAACGTTCCCGCTCGCGGGATCGGCGGCGTGACGCTCGAGCGGCTGGCCGCCGCGGCCCGGGAGCGCGGCGTCTCGCTTTTCGAGGCGTCGGCGGATGCGCCCGGGATCACCGACCGCGCGCGCATCGCGCTCGACCGGTTCCGCGGCATCGTGGCGGCCGCCGGCGCGAGGGCGCAGGAGCTCTCGCCCGCGGACCTGCTCGAGCTCGTGCTCGAGCAATCGGGGTACCGCGCGATGTACGCCGCCTCCGAGGAGCGGGAGGACGTCGCCCGCCGGGAGAACCTGATCGAGCTCGTCTCGGCGGCCCGCGAATACGAGCGGCGCGAAGGGGAGGCCGCGACCGTGCGGGGCTTCCTCGACGCCGTTTCGCTCGCGACCGACGCCGACGCGCCGAGGCCGTCGGGCGCCGTGACGCTGATGACCCTCCATTCGGCCAAGGGACTCGAGTTCTCCGACGTGTACGTGGCGGGGCTCGAGGAAGGATTCCTCCCCCACGTCCAGAGCGCGGGATCGGAAGAGGAGATCGAGGAGGAGCGGCGGCTCCTGTACGTCGGGATGACGCGAGCGCGCCGGCATCTCACGCTCACTCTCGCCCGCCAGCGAATGCTCTACGGCGAGACGCGCGCGCGGCAGGCCTCGCGGTTTGCCGAGGAGCTCCCCGAAGACGTCGCCCGGATCGAGGATGCGGCGCCGGCGGCGGCGCTCTTTTCCGGCGACGAGGCCGAAGCCGGGTTCCGCTGGGAAGCGCCGGAGCGCACGCGTCTGGCGCCCCGGCGTCCGCCTCCGATCTCGGTCGCGCGGCGGCGCGCTCCCGTTCCCGGGACGCTTGCCGGGTTCGCCCGGGGAGCCCGCGTCCGTCACCCGACCTACGGTCCCGGCGTCATCCTCCAGCAGGAGGGCTCGGGCGAGGAGGCGCGGCTGACGGTCTTCTTCGACCGGGCCGGAAAGAAGAAGTTCGTCGCGAAGTTCGCGAACCTGACGCCGGGGTAGGCCTCGAACCGGGGACAGTGGGACCGGATTTCCGGAGGGAACCCGGGGCCGCTCGTGCGGGGCGGCGAAATTCTTCGGTCCTGAGGATACGACCGCTCCGTCATCCTGAGGAGCGAAGCGACGAAGGATCTGCCCGCGGGAGCAGGTCCTTCGCCTCGCTCAGGATGACGGGGATGATCCTCAGAATTTCGCGACGAGAGCGATCGAGGTGATCGTGTCCGTCTTGCCGAATCCGGGCACCGGCTCGTTCAGGTACGCGAGGTTGTGCGACGCCTTCAGGGAGAAGATCTTGTTGATCGCCACACTCACCGAGAGCGTGTTCGTGATCCGCCAGTCGCTCGAGTCCTTGAAGCTCTCGACGTACGAGAATTCTTCCGAAAGGTCGGTCGTCGACGAGACCTTCCACTTATAGAGGAGGCCGGCCTGGCCGGTTCCGAAGGACTTGTCCGCGCCGACGACTCGCCGTTCCCTCGTGTAGCCGGCGCCGGCCTGGAGTTTCAGCTCCTGCGCCGGCGTCTTGACGACCGAGTACGCCGCGCCTCCGAGTGTGGAGAGACGCTGGTCGATGCCCGCGAATTCGTTCTTGAAATAGTCGTCCTGCACGAAGAGCTCGAATCGCGGCGTGAGGTTGCGGGCAGCGCGCAGCTCGCCCGCGATCGATCGCGCCGTCGTCACGCCGTCCGTCTTCCCCTGGACGAACGTTCCCTTCGCGAGGCCGTTCCAGACGTCCTTCTTGAAATCGACCTCGAGGCCCGCCCCGATCGTCTGGACGTCGGTGTTGCCGGTCGTCGACACGTAAGAGGCTTCGGCCTTCCCGGACCAGACCGGCGGCGGGCCTGCGGGGGGCTCTTCGGCGAACGCGGCGCCGGCCGCGAGAAGGAAGATCATGGCGAACGTACCCGGGCCGATTTTCATGCGGTCTCCTCCCGGTTGGGCCCGGAATTCATGAACGATGCCAGCGGCGGTCCCGGAAACCGACGACGGAACGGTGAACCCGCGCTCACGCGGGTTGCGGCTGCGCGCACGCCTTGCAGCGGCGGGCGTCCTTCGGGATGATCTCCTTGCACTCGGGACACTCTTTCGTCGTCGGCTGTCCCGGCTTCGGCAGGAAGGCCTTCGTGATCATGTAGACGACGAAAGCGATGATCACGAAATCGACGAGTCTGCCGATCAGGTCGCCGTAGGCGATCGAGTTCTCGGTGACTTTTCCGGCGGCGTCCGTCGCGCGGGAAAGCACGATCTTCGCGTTGCGCCAGTCGCCGGCGGGGAGGAGCAGGCCGATGATCGGATTGATGATGTCGTCCGCGATGGCGCCCACCACCTTGCCGATCGCGGCGCCGATGATGACGCCGATCGCCAGCGCGATCGCGTTCTGCTTGAGGAGGAATTCCTTGAAGTCCTTGATCATTTCGCGACCCTTTCTCCTCGATCGTCGAGCTATTTCCGCCGGGGAGGCTGAGCCGGCGGACGGGGCAAGTGAAGTATATGGATCGTTCGGCGCGACGCATGGGTAAAGTTGCCCATGGCGGAGCGACGGATCGGGGCCTACGATCCTTTCGGCCCGGCCCGGGCTCGACGGGTCCCGGGCATGGCCGACCATCGGAAATTCCGCCCGACGAATTTCGTCGGCCGGAGAGAGTGGAGAACGCGATGAGACAGATCCGGAAGGGCATGACCCTCCTCGCGGCGCTGGCGGCGATCGTGCTGCTCGCGCCGCTTTCCGCCGGGGCGCGGACGAAGGCGGAGGGAGCGGCGAAATCGCCGGCGGCCGGCCGCGTGGACATCAACTCGGCGTCGCAGGCCGAGCTCGAGGCGCTTCCCGGCGTGGGCGCGGCGACGGCGAAGAAGATCATCGCCGGGCGCCCCTATTCGTCCGTGGCGGAGCTGTCCCGCGCGGGTGTGTCCGCCAAGACCGTTCAGAAGCTGTCACCGCTCGTGACGGTGGGGGGCGCCGCGGCGCTTCCGAGGGCCGCTTCAGCGGAGAAGCCGATGAAGGCGAGGGCGGCGGCGCCGGCGGCGCCGGCGGGCCCCGTCGACCTGAACACCGCCTCGCAGAAGGAGCTCGAGGCGCTTCCCGGTATCGGCGCGGCGACGGCGAAGAAGATCGTTGCGGGCCGCCCCTATTCGTCGGTCGCGGACCTCTCGAAGGCGGGAGTGGGCGCGGCGGCGATCCGCAAGCTCGGCCCGCTGGTGACGGTCGGAGGCGCCGCCACGGCGCTTCCGACGAGGGCCGGCAGGGCGACGGCGCCCGCGGCTCCCTCGGGCGCGGTCGACTTGAACACCGCCTCGCAGAAGGAGCTCGAGGCGCTTCCCGGTATCGGCGCGGCGACGGCGAAGAAGATCGTTGCGGGCCGCCC
>DATFVB010000047.1 GCA_035260525.1 Thermoanaerobaculia bacterium | reverse complement strand
CCCCCCAGTGCCATGGTCGTCACGCTGTAAGCGATCGACACCGGCAGCGACGGAGCGCCGCCCAGTCCCTCGATCGTCCCCGCCCCGCGCAGCCACAGACCCGGCGCGTGGGCGAGTCCGAACACGAGGGCCGAGAGGAAGATCCCCGCCGCCTGTGAGCGCGTGACGGCCGCCAGGCGCGACTGGAGGATCACGCGGAAGAAGACTTCCTCGACGAGTCCCGCTTCGACCGACATCCAGAGGAAGCAGAGGAGGAGACCGAGAGCCCAGTGCCGGGAGGCGAGCGACCCGTCGAGCAGCGGCCGGATCCCGCGGCCGAAGAAGATCTGGATTCCGGTGAACACCGCGCCGATCGTGACGAAGGCGAGAAGGCTCCTTCCCCGCGGGCCCTCGGGCGGCCACGTCAGGCCGAGCTGCCGCGGGAAGATCTTCCCCCGCAGCGCGTAGACGGCCAGGGGAACCGCGACGAACACCGCGAGCTTGAGGAGCGTGTTCACGACGTCACGGACCCTCGGGTCGGGCGCGGGGCCCGTCAGCGCGGCCAGCAGCGGGCCCTTCACCGCGAGGAAGAGCATCACGAGAACGGCCAGGCCGGCGATCAGCGCTTTGTCCGCCCGGATGGCGCGGGGAGGAGGCAGCGCCGGCAGGCCCCGGCACACGAGGAGCGCGATGGCCGGCAGCACCAGGCCGAGGACGACGAAGAGAGAGATCTGCTCCTCGACCGGCCGCCCGTTCGCCGCGAGGACCGCGAGGGACACCGCCCAGGCCGCCGCCAGGACGAGGAAGGCTCCCCAGCCCGCGCGGCTGCGGGATGTCGCACGGTGGAGCTCGTCGAGTTTCGTTTTCTCCAAGATGCCTCCGATGCGTTCGGCTCTGAATTCCATACGTGCGGTCTCCAAGGATGTTCGGGGATGACGAGCTCTTCCGAAAGTGGCAAATCGTTCGACGGGATCGAACGGCGAACATGCCGGGGCTTCTGCATCGTTCGCATCAGGCGCAGCCCGGCCGCTTCCTCTACCGTCTTTCATGGGCCCTTCGGAAGGCGGCGGCGCAATCCGCGTCGAGTCTCCCGGGATTGCAAACGAGGAGGATCGTCATGAGACCTGAAGAATTTGGCGGCCGCCGTTCGACGTCGCTCGCCGTGCTCGCCATTCTTCTCGCCCTGGGCGCCGTCGGCGCCGTGCATCTCGTTTCCGCCGCGGCGGAGACGGGCAAGTCGAAGGCCGCGACCAGGTCGGCGACGGCGCCGAAAGGCTTCGTGCAGGACATCGAAGCGCTCACGGCGAAGAACGAGGACTTCCGCCACGTGCTCTACACCGCGCCGCACAGCCAGCTCGTGCTGATGGCGTTGAAGCCCGGGGAAGAGATCGGGAAGGAAACCCACAAGGCCGTCGACCAGTTCTTCCGCGTGGAAGAGGGGACCGGCGAGGTGGTGCTCGAGGGCGTCACGACGCCGATCAAGGCGGGATTCGCCGTCGTCGTTCCGTCCGGGATGAAGCACAACATCGTCAACACCGGGACGGTCCCGCTGAAGCTCTACACGATCTATTCGCCGCCGAACCATCGCGACGGGGTCGTTCACCACACCCGCGCGGAGGCGGAGGGCGACGAGGAGCATTTCGAGGGCGAGACGAGCGAGTAGCGGGCGCCGGGGACGAGGCTCAGTTCGTCTCGATCGACACCAGGCGGAGGTTGACCGCAATCTCGAGGGTCGCCGCTCCCCGCGCGAGGGAAACCGTGTGCCTCTCGCCGTCCCGGGTGAATCGATCGCGCAGATCGGAGAGGGTGAACTTCGAGGCGGGTTCCCCGTCCCACGCGACGATCGCGTCCCCCTTGCGGAAATCGTCTTTCTCGGCCGGGGAACCCGCCCGCACCGCCGCGACCGTGTACGTGTGGAGGTCGGGCTCCGAGGCCAGGAGGGTCAGGCCGTAGGTCCGGCGGTCCGGGAAGGGCTCGCGGGCGGCGGGCGTCGGCTCGAAGATCGCGCGTATCCTGGCGTAGTCGAGGAACACGTGGTACCGGGAGTAGATGGTCTCGCCGACCGTGCCCGCAAAAGTCTGGCTCGCGTACGCACCCGAGGTGTTCACCGACATGTTGATCGGGATCGATTCGACGACGAGGCCGCCGAGCGTCAGCCGGTCGACGCGGCCGCGCACGTTGTTTTGGGCGAAGAACTGCTTCTCGAGCCCGGCGGGACGGTTCACCGTCGAGTTCCGGGCGAGCGTGTCGAGGCGATGCGCCTTCACGAACGGAGAAGTCAGGGTCATCGTCTCCGCCGCGCCGAAGTCCATGACGAAGGATGCGGGGATTTCCTGTCCGCCGGCCGAGATCGTCCCGTCCACGAAAGGGATGCCGCCGTCGAAGACGAGAGGGACGACCGCGCCGCTCCCGGAGTAGGTCCACGTGGCGGGATCGTGGAGCGTGATCGTCTTCTTCTCGTAATCGATCTCCAGGACGAAGCGGCTGATGAAGTCGTAGCCGAGGATGCCGCCGATCGGAACGCCGAGCGCCCGTTCGAGCCCGGTCTGCTCGAGGACCGCGACGTGCTGTTTCACGAGCCTGACGCCCGGAAGCGAGAGGGTGGCGTCCTTCGCATAGTCGTATTCGGCGGAATTGCCGCCTCCCGTCGTGGCGGACCTCGCGTAGACCGACAGGCCGAAGCCGGAGAGGCGCGCCGCGTTGACGACTTCCTGGTCGGCGCCCGTGTCGAGGATGAACCCGATCGGCGGCCGGCCGTTGACCGAGACGGGAAGAACGATGTGGCTCGCCTCGAACGTGAAAGGGACCGCCGGGACCGGGGGATCGCGCTCGACGTCGGAAGGGCCGGAGACCGGCCGCGCGAAGCCGCCCGGCGGCTCCTCGACGCGGGCGGCCGTCAGCGCGCGCGAGTATTCGGGCCTGTCGGTCTCCGAGACGCGGGCGCTCCGCGGCATCCGCCGGCCCGCCATCTCGACCCAGTCCGTCCATGAGGTCTTGATCACGGTGTCGTCGCCTGGGCGAACGGACTCGATCGGGAGACCGGTTCGCGCGTCGAGGCGCCACACGATCTCCTTTCCACCGGGAGGCGTGATGCCCAGGTCGATGGCGCCCGCGTTCGACGAGGGTTTCGCGGTTGCGCCCGGCGGAAGCTCCGGAGGTCCGAAACCGATCGCGGCGATTTCGGAAATCCGAGAGCGGAGCCGCTCGAGCTCGCGCCCTTCGACGTCTCGGACGAATCCGTTCCAGTCCCGCCGCGCGGCCCATCCGGGCGTGACGACGACCTCGCTCTCGTCGAATTCCCGCTTCGTGGCCTGCCGGTAGTCGCCGTCCGGAGAGATCCATTCGTCCACGGTGCCCGGGATCCCATCCTCCGTCGAGCGGGAGACGAGGTGCAGGGTTCCACCGGGTCGCGGGTTGCCGATGGCCTTTCGCCATCGCGAAGAGAGCTCCACGGGGGAGGGGGCTTTCGGCGCGTCCCGCGCAATTGCCGCGAGTGCTGCGGCGGCCGAGAGAACGATGGCCGGGAGGATCCTCTCGCGTTTCATCGATCGTCCGAATTCTACCGGCTGTGCCGAAGCCTCTGCGTTGACAGGCCCGGGGGTGGCGCTATTCGTCCGACGCAGCGATCACGCGAGACTCCGTCGCGCCGCGAGGGTACCGGATGCCCGACCCTCGTCTTCGCTCGTCTATGGCGTGCCTTCCGGCGATCTGACGATTCGCCGTTTCAGCAGGGGAAGGGGAAGCGCGATTGACTAGACCCTGAGGCCGTGGTCAAATCGCGCCCTCTTCCGTCGGGACGTGGCGCAGCCTGGCTAGCGTACCGTCGGCAGCACGGCTCGCGCTCGGGCGCTCGACCGCTTGCTGCCTCTCAAATCGCGGACCTCCTCCTCACCGGGCGCTTGCGCACGGTGCGCTGCGCGTCAATCCCGTCGAGGAGACTTTCCGCGATCTGACCTCCATCGCTCGTCCTTGGCGGACTCGACGACTCCGGCGCCCCCGGCCCCGAGTACGTGTTCGCGACCTCTCGGTGCTCGGATCGCGAACGACCTGGGAGAGAGGTTTGCGCCGTTTGCCGAATGGCGGGTCGACCGGACCGCCGTCTGTCCATGACCGTGGCGGCGGGTCCAGGGGCACCAGTCGATTGACTCCGCCGTGAGCCCGTGGTCAAATCCCGGCCTCTTCCGTCGGGACGTGGCGCAGCCTGGCTAGCGTACCTGAATGGGGTTCAGGGGGTCCCGGGTTCAAATCCCGGCGTCCCGACCACACGTCGCCGGAGCGACGCTCGCAGAGCTCGGATCGCTCCGGCTCCCGCGACGCGGACCTCCTCCCCGTCGGTTACTCGGGGAGACTTTCCGCGTCGCGTCCTCCGCGGCTCGGCTAGGAAGCCTCGGCCGCTCCGGGGCCCCACCGGGGCTTGTTGCGGCGCGGCTCGCCGACGAGCGGCTCGACCGCGCCGCCGAAAGCTATCAAGCTAGGATCGTCCCCATTGCCGTCCCCAAGCGCCCGACGATTCGTCGGGCTGAATAACATATGAACCATAGGACCGTCCCCAGGCCTGTCGCAAAGATTGCGGGGTAGGGCGTAGTATTTCTCTGAAGGGAACCACAAGTGAACAGAATCGCGTCGATGCTTGCGCTCATGCTCTCCCTCGCTCCCGCTGCCCTTGGTAGCTCTCCTTGGGACAAGGTCAGGGTCACCGACTATCTTGGAAGGGCGAAGGGTTGTGTTCTCGTCAACGTCGTCCCGATTCCGTCGG
>DATFVB010000046.1 GCA_035260525.1 Thermoanaerobaculia bacterium | reverse complement strand
GAGCCGTGCTCGGCGATGAAGATCTGGCCGCGATATTCGGAAGGGAACATCGAGCCCGTGTAGAAGCGCATCCCGAGAGACGCCACGTGCGCCCCGAGCTTCTGCTCGGGCGCCGTGAACTGCGAGCACGGGTGTTTCTTCCCGAGCTCCGGATCGGCGATCGTCCCGCCGTGGCAGTACGGGAATCCGAAGTTCATGCCGGCGCGCGGAGCGCGGTTCAGCTCGTCGGGCGGAACGTCGTCCCCCAGGTCGTCGCGGCCGTTGTCGGTGAACCAGAGCTCCTTCGTCCGCGGGTTCCAGTCGAAGCCGACGCTGTTGCGGATGCCGCGCGCGAAGACCTCGAGACCCGAGCCGTCGGGCCGCATTCGCATGATCGTCCCGTACGGATCCCGCTTTTCGCAGACGTTGCACGGGACGCCGATCCCGAAATAGAGGAGACCGTCGGGACCGAACCGGATGACCCGCAGGCCGTGCCACTCGTCCGGCGGAAGCTGCTTCGTGACGAGCGCGGGCCGTCGCGGCGCCTCGAGCGTCTTGTCGATGTCGTCGAAACGCCAGATCCGGCCGACCTCGGCGACGTAGAGCGCTCGGTCGCGCACGGCGACGCCGTTCGGGGCGTGAAGTCCTCGCGCCACGATCACGATCCCGTCGGCCTTCGGCCCGCCGGACCGGTTGGTGAGCGCGTAGACGTTCCCGTCCTTCGTCCCGACGAATACCGTGCCGGACGGCGAAAGCGCCATCGAGCGCGCTTCCGGCACCGGGGTCGCGTAGAGGTCGACGTGGAACCCGGGCGGCAGTTTGATCTTGTCGAGCGGCAGCCGGCGTTGGGCCGAGGCTCTCCCGGCCGCCGCTAAACCGGCCGCGAGGACGACCGCGCGCAGGACCGTCTTCCGCACGATCCGAGGATAGCCGATGCGGCGGCTGCCGCGGCGGTTACGTTCCTTTGATCATGATCGGGCGGGCGACGATCCTCACCGCCCCCGGCGTCGCGGCTCGGCCCCGCTCGCCGCGAGCAGGCGCGCGTGCGACGAGAGCCGCGCCTGCAGCCCGACGCAGACGAGGTCGCACAGGGCGAACACGGCGGGGTCCGCGATGAACCAGTAGGCGCTCGTCCCCTCCGCCCGGCGTCCGACGAAGCCGCCCTCGCGGAGGGCCTTCAGCTGTTTGCTGACGTTCGGCTGCGTGGCTCCGAGGATCGCGGTCAGCTCGCCGACGTTGAGCTCTCTCCGTTGGAGGGCCTGCAGGATCCGGAGCCGCAGGGGGTCGGCGAGCGTCCGGAACCGGCCCGCGACGAGCTCGAGCGCCTCCGGAGTCAGCGCCCGCATCCCGTTCTTCCGCATGCCGGCGATCATATCATGACTTTACTTTATGCGAATATTGGAATATAAGGGCGCCGATGATTGATCCAATCGCACCATGCGCGTCCGGGGCGGCCGGCGGGACAATTCCGGGGCGATGACTTCGTCCGCGCGAATCCCGTTCGCCGCCGCGGCGGCCCTGGCCGCGGCCATCGGAATTTCCGCCGGCGCGCCGCTCTCGCTCCCCGACGCGATCGCGGCCGCCCGCGCCGCTTCGCCGCAGGTCGCGGCCGCCCGGGCGCGGGCCCGCTCCGCGGAGGAGCAGGCGCGGGCCGCGTCGCTCTTCTGGGCGCCGGATCTCTCGCTCGACTCCGTCTGGGACCGGACGGAGGTCCCCGCGCGGGCCTTCGCGCAGAAGCTCGACCGCGGGGAATTCACCGGCGAGGACTTCGCCCTCGAACGGCTCAACAACCCCGGTTTCGACGCCAACCTCGAGACGTCGGTCGGCCTCCGGCTCCCCGTCGACGTCTTCGGGGCGGGCCGGTCCGGTAAACGCGCCGCCGAGGCCTCGGCCCGGGCGGAAGACGCCCGGGCGCGCGCCGCCGAGGCGGACGCCGAGGTCGAGACCGTCCGTTCCTACTTCGGAATCGTCGAGGCCGACCGCGGCCTCGCCGCCGCCGAGAAGTCGCTCGACGCCGCCCGGGAGCTCGAACGCTCGGTGACGATGCGCCGCGATGCCGGCTCCGCGCTCGAGGCGGACGTGCTCCGGGTGCGCACGCGGCGCCGCCAGCGCGAAGTCGACGCCGCCCGCGCGCGCTCTCAATCGGAGCTCGCGCGCTCCCGCCTGCGCGTCCTGCTCGGATGGCCGCCCGCCGCGCCCGTCGAGCTCTCCCCGGCTCCCGATGCCGGTTCGTCCGGCCTTCCCCTCGAGCAGTGGCTCGCGCGCGCGGACGCCGCAAGCCCCGAGCTCGCCGCGGCGGGCGCCGTCTCCGACGTCTCGGCGGCGCTCGCGCAGCGGGAACGGGCTTCCGCCCGGCCCGCGCTCCAGCTCTTCGGCGGGTGGCAGGACGACCGGAACCGCTGGGAGAACGGAAGAGGCAGCGCGACGGTCGAGCTGCGTCTCCACTGGGCGCTCTGGGACCCCGCCCGGCGGGCGAAGAACGCAGCGGCGGCCGACGCCGCCCGCGCGGCGCGCGAAGGCCGGCGCGGCGCCGCCGACGCGGTCCGCCTCGAGGTCGAGGCGCGATGGCGCGACCTCCAGGTCGCGCGGCTGGAAGCCGCCGCCGCTCTCGACGGACGCCGCGAGGCGGAGGAGGTCTACCGGGTCGCCCGGGAACGCTGGGAGGCCGGAAAAGCCGCGCTCGTCGACATCCTCGACGCGGAAAGCGCGGCCGCGGCGGCCGAATCGGCGCAAGCACGCGGCGCCGCGCGGGTCGCGGTGGCCGAGGCGGCGCTGAAACGCGCGGCCGGAGAGAGGTGAGGAACATGCGCCAGTCCGCCCCGATTTCGGTTTCTCTCGCGCTGCTCGGCGCCGCCGGCTTCGCCGGGTGCCGGCGGGCGCAACCGCGCCGCGAAGCCGCTCGCGCTCCCGTCGCGGTGCGCGTGGCGGCGGTCCGGGACACCTCTGCGGGAGGCGTGCGGGCCGTGCCCGGCGTGGTCGCCGCCCGGGAAGCGGCGGAGATCACGTCGCGCTCGGCGGCGACGGTGAAGGCCGTGTTCGTCTCCGAGGGAATGCGCGTCCGGAAGGGACAGCGCCTCGCGCAGCTCGACAGCGGCGAGCTCGCGGCGCGGATATCCGCCGCCGAAGCCGCGCTCTCGGCGGCATCCGCCGAAAAGGCCCGGACGGACCGGCTCGCGGCCACGCAGGCGGCCACCCCGCGCGAGAAGGAGCTCGCCGACTCCGCCGCGGCATCCGCCCGCGCGGCCCTCGCGGAGGCGCGAGCCGGGCTCTCCTACGTGAACCTGACGGCTCCTTTCGAGGGACGCGTCGCGTCGGTGCCGATCCACGCCGGCGACCACGTTCAACCGGGCGAGAAGCTGATCGCCCTCGAGTCCGACGCCGGCTTCGAAGCGCAGGCGTCGATCGAGGGCGGCGCGATCGCGGACCTGCCGGCCGGGAGCACCGTCGCCGTACGGGTGGACGGAATTCCCGACCCCGTTCCGGCCGTCGTGCGCACGGTTTCTCCCGCCGGCGACCGGGAGACCCACCGGTTCCTGCTGCGCGCGAACCTCCCCGCCGATCCGCGGCTGCGTTCCGGCCTCTTCGCGAGCGTCGAGGTGCCCGATTCCTCGGCGCCTCCGCGCCGCATCGTCCCCGCGGCCGCCGTCGTCGAGCGCGGGGGGCTGACGGGCGTTTTCGTCGTCGACGAAGGAAAGGCGTCGCTGCGCTGGATCGACGTGGGCCCGCGCCGCGGCGACGAGGTCGAGGTGCGCGCGGGGCTCGCGCCGGGCGACCGGGTCGTCCTTTCCCCGGGAGATCTGGCCGACGGCGCCCCCGTCGTCCTCGCCCCCCGATGAACGACCGCCGGGGAATCGCCGGCGCCCTCGCGCGCGCCTTCCTGCACAGCAAGCTGACGCCGCTCCTGATCGTCGGCGCGATCGCGCTGGGTTTCCTCTCGCTCGCGGTGACGCCCCGCGAGGAGGAGCCGCAGATCCGCGTCCCGATGGTCGACGTCTTCGCGGCCGACCCGGGCGCTCCCCCCGAGGAGATCGCGCGGCGCGTCGTCGAGCCCATCGAAAAGGCGATGTGGGGCATCGCCGGCGTCGAGCACGTCTACTCGACCGCGCGAACCGGAAGCGCCCTCGTGACGGTTCGTTTCCGGGTGAACGAGCCGAACGAAGCGTCGCTCGTGAAGGTGTACGAGCGGCTCGGGACGGTGCGTTCCGAGCTCCCCTCGGAAGTGCCTCCCCCGGTCGTCGAGTTGAAGTCGATCGACGACGTTCCCTTCCTGACGCTCACGATCTCGGGTCCCCGGCAGACGCCCGCGTCGCTCCGCGTGCTCGCCGACGAGCTCGCCCGGGAGATCGCCGAAGTGGAGAACACGACCCGCGTCACGGTCACCGGCGGCCCGCCGCGCGTCGTCCGGGTCGAGCCCGACCCCGCCCGCCTCGCCGCGGCCGGCCTGACCTGGGCCGACGTCAGCGGCGCCCTCCGCGCCGCGCAGGCCCGGCTTCCGGCGGGCGACGAGATTACCGGGGACCGGATCCTCGCCGTCGAGACGGGATCTCTCTTCCGCGACGGGAGCGACGTCGCGCGGGCCGTCGTGGGACGGCGCGGTCCGGCCCCGATCCTCCTCTCGGACGTCGCCCGCGTCGTGGACGGACCCGATGAAACGACCGACTACGTCTTCTCCGCCGGGCGAGGGTCGGCGCTCGAGCCGGCCGTCACGATCTCGGTCTCGAAACGGCCGGGAACCAATGCCACGACCCTCTCCCGCCAGGTGCTCGCGAAGCTCGACGCCCTCCGGCCGCGCCTGCTCCCCGCGGGCGTCCGCGTCGCCGTCACCCGGGACTACGGCAAGACCGCCAACGAGAAGGCGAACGAGCTCGTCGAGCACCTTCTGCTCGCCACGCTCTCCGTCACGGTTCTGATCGCGCTCGCGATGGGGTGGCGCAGCGCCGCCGTCGTCGCGATCGCGGTGCCGGTGACGCTCGCCCTCACGCTCTTCGTGTATTACCTGTTCGGCTACACGCTCAATCGCGTGACCCTCTTCGCCCTGATCTTCTCGATCGGCATCCTCGTCGACGACGCGATCGTCGTCGTCGAGAACATCGAGCGCCATCACCGCGAGCGGCCCGGCGAGCCGCTCTCCGTGGTCGCGGTCCACGCCGTCGCGGAGGTCGGCGCGCCGACGATCCTCGCCACGTTCACCGTCATCGCGGCGATCCTGCCGATGGCCTTCGTCCGCGGCCTCATGGGCCCGTACATGAGGCCGATCCCGGCCGGCGCGTCGTTTGCCATGCTCTTCTCGCTCGCCGTCGCCTTCATCGTCTCTCCCTGGGCGGCGCTCCGCATCTTCAAGACCGCCCACCGGATCCCGGAGTCGCCCGGCGCCGCCGAGGGACGCGCGACGCGCCTCTACCGGCGCATGATGGGAACCCTGATCCGCGACGCCGGTCGCCGGCGCATCTTCTTCCTCGGCGTCGCCGCGCTGCTCCTCCTCTCGGTCGCGACCGTCGCGTTCGGCCTCGTCCGCGTGAAGATGCTCCCCTTCGACAACAAGAGCGAGTTCCAGGTGCTGATCGACCAGAACGAGGGAACGCCGCTCGAAGAGACGCTCGAGACCGCGCGCCGGGTCGGACGCGCGCTCGACGCGGTCCCGGAGATCGCGAATTACCAGATCTACGCCGGCGCCCCCGCGCCGTTCAATTTCAACGGCCTGGTCCGCCACTACTTTCTGCGCCGCGAGCCCAATCGCGCCGACGTGCAGGTCAATCTCGTGCCGAAAGGGGACCGCTCGGCGCAGAGCCACGCGATCGCCAAGCGCGTGCGCGTCCTCCTGGACCCGATCGCGCGCGGCCGCCGGGCGCGCGTGAAGGTGATCGAGATCCCGCCGGGCCCGCCGGTGCTCGACACGCTCGTCGCGGAAATCTACGGACCCGGGGAGCGCGCGCGGGAGGAGCTCGCCGCGCGCATTCGTGGATTCTTCGACACGACGCCGGGAGTGGTCGACGTCGACGACTCCCTCGAAGCGCCGCACGACCGGATCCGTCTGAGGGTCGACGCCGAGAAGGCCGCGTCCCACGCCGTCGCGCCCGGGGCGGCGGCGGAGACGATCGCCGCTTCCGGACAGGGAGAGATCGTCGGGGCGCTCGACCTTCCGCGGCGGCGCGAGCCCGTGCCGATTCGCCTGCAGCTGTCCCCGGAGGACCGGGACTCCCTGAGCCGGCGCCTCGGCCTGCGCGTCGCGTCGCGCGAGGGCGCGCAGATTTCCCTCTCCGAGCTCGCCAAGCCGGAGCGCGAACCGTCGCCCCAGCCGATCCTGCACAAGGACCTGAGGCCCGTCGTCTACGTCTTCGGCGATCTCGCCGGCCAGAAAGAGAGTCCCGTCTACGCGCTCGCCGCCCTCAACGGGAAGATCGACGCCCTGCGGCTCCCCGGGGGCCAGAAGGTCCGGCGCTATTCCATCCGGCCGCCGGAGACGAGCGATTTCCCCGCGCTGAAATGGGACGGCGAATGGCAGATCACGTACGAGGTCTTCCGCGATCTCGGGATCGCGTTCGCGATCGTCCTGGTGCTGATCACGCTCCTCGTGGTGGCGTGGTTCCAGAGCTTCCGCACGCCGATCGCGATCCTGCTCCCGATTCCGCTCTCGCTGATCGGCATCCTTCCGGGGCACCTCCTCTTCGGCGCGTTCTTCACCGCCACTTCGATGATCGGATTCATCGCCGGAGCGGGCATCATCGTCCGGAACTCGATCATCCTCGTCGATTTCATCGAGCTGAAGGTGCGCGCCGGCATGCCGCTCGAAGAGGCCGTCGTCGAAGCGGGCGCGGTGCGCTTCCGCCCGATGCTGCTGACGGCCGCCGCGGTCGTCGCGGGGTCGGCCGTGATCCTTTTCGATCCGATCTTCCAGGGGCTCGCGATCTCTCTGATGATGGGCGAAGTCGCGGCGACGCTCCTTTCCCGAATGACGGTCCCCGTCCTCTACTACGTCCTGACGCGGAAACGGCACGCCGCCGGCGCGGCCGTCGCCGCTTAACACTCAGCCGGCAAGGAGGCATCGATGGAACGGATACGAAGAATCCCCATCATGGCGCTCGCGGCCGCGGCGTTGCTCGCGAGCAGCCTCGTTTTCGCGCAGAGAGGCCCGAGAGCGCCGCGCTACGACGTGTCGAAGGAGAAGACGGTCTCCGGCACGGTCGAGGCGGTCGTCGAGGTTCCGGGAGGGCGCCGCGACAGCGGCCTGCACGTCACGCTGGCGGCCGGCGAGGAAAAATGGGACGTCGCCCTCGGCCCGAAGGACTTCGCCCGGAGCGCCGGTCTCGAACCGGCGAAAGGCGACGCCATCGAAGTGACCGGGGCCGCCGACCCGGCGACCCGGACCATCATCGCTCGCGAGGTCAAGAAGGGCGACAAGACCTGTCGCCTTCGAGACGAACACGGGGTTCCGCTCTGGTCGCGCGGACGGACCCGATAGACCGGTTGGTTGGAAAGGAGAAATCGATGAACCAGGAACGCGCTCTTCGGGGAATCGGCGGGGCCTTCGTGCTCGCGAGCCTCGCGCTCGGCTGGTGGGTGCACCCGGGCTTCTACCTCTTCACGGCCTTCGTGGGGCTGAATCTCTTTCAATCGGCATTCACGAACTGGTGCCCGATGATGTGGCTCCTCGGAAAGCTCGGCGTGCCGCGCGTCGAGCAGCGCCGGCAGCCGCACCCGGCGTAGCCGGAGAGGCCGGAGCGGCGTGGGCCATAATCGGCCGATGTCCGCTCCGGCACCCAAGGCCGCCCTGGACCGGGCCGCCGAGCATTTCGCGTACAACCAGTACCGCGACTGGGTCATCTATACGGTTCTGGCCGATCGGGAGTCCAACGCGGAATTCAAGCGGATCCTCGAGGAATTGATCGGCCACGAGCTCGAGGATTACCGCTTCTGGCTCGACCTCTCGCCCCGCAAGAACTTCCGCGTCGGCGCGCCGATCCGCCTCGCCTACCGGGTCGTCCGTCGGCTGTTCGGCCTCACGTTCACCGCCAAGCTCCTCGAGCGGCGGGAGAAGCAGATGATCGCCGCGTATCGCGGGCTCCTCGACGAGGTGAGCGACGGGCGGATCCGCGCCGCGATCACCCGGATCCTGGAGCACGAGAACCTGCACGAGAGCCGCCTGATCGGCCAGGTGCGGGAACAGAAGATCGAGTTCCTCTCGAGCATGGTCCTCGGCGCCAACGACGGCCTGATCGAGCTGACCGGAGCGCTCGTCGGCTTCTCGTTCGCGTTCCGCCGGACCGCGGTCGTCGCGCTCGCCGGCGCGATCACCGGGATCGCCGCGACCCTCTCGATGTCGGCGTCCGCTTTCATGCAGGCCCGTCACGAGGAAGGGAAGGATCCCCTCAAGGCAGCCGCGTACACCGGCGGCGCGTATCTCACGGTCGTGGCGCTCCTCATCCTCCCCTACGCTCTGATCGGGAGCCTCTTCCCCGCCATGGCGGTCATGGCCGCCGCCGTCCTGGCGATCATCGCCGGCGCCTCGTTCTATTCCGCCGTGATCCTCGAGCGCCGCTTCGCGTCGCAGATGACCCAGATGGCGCTCTTCTCGATCGGCGTCGCGGCCGTGGCGTTCCTCCTCGGTCTCCTGCTGCGGCGGATCGCCGGCGTCTCCCCGTGAGTCATCGAGGCTTTTCCCGCTCGTCGATCGTCCGGAGCATGCGTTGGGCGTTCGCGTTTCCGGGGTCGAGCGCAAGAACCTCGCGGTAGCTCGCCCGCGCCCGCGCGTAATCTCCCGCGGCGAGATACGCCTCGCCGAGACTGTCGTGGGCGTTGGGCGACTGCGGATACCGCTCGACGTTGACGCGCAATACCGTGATCGCGAAGGGAACCCTTCCTTCCGCGAGAAGGCGGTACCCGACGCCGTTGGCCTCCCGCTCGGTCGCGGCGGCCGATGCCGGATCGCGGGGGAACGCCCGCGCCTCTCTTTCGACGGCGGCGGGGTCCCCGGCGGCGATTGCCGGGGCGAGCGCCCGGGCGATGGATCGGTAGCGTTCGATCGCTTCGAGCGCCGGGTCGCGCCCGTCGCGGTAGTCGGTGAAGGAGAGCGGCGCCGAGACGTCGGGCGCCGTCCAGCGGCGCGGATCGGGAGAGGTGCGGTCGGGCCAGAACATCCGAGACACCATCACCGTGATCCCGCTCCGCGGCAGCACGAGGGGATCGTGGTCGCCGTACTGGCTCGGACGCGACCCCGTCGGTTCCCCGACGAAGATCGGCTCGGCGAGCCGGGAAAGGTCGTCGACGAGGTTCTGCGCGGCCGAGAAGGTCGCCCGGCCGATCACGACGAAGAGCTTCCCTCGCTCGTCGAGGTGCGACCGCAGGAGCCCGCGCACGATCGGCGCATTGAGGTAATTGTTCCCGCCGGAGTTGTTCCGGATGTCGAGGACGAGGCGGTCGACCGGGTGTTCCGCGGCGATCCGGAACACGCGGGCGAAGAACGCGGCGACGGAATCGCCGGGCGCGTCCGCCACGGCGTTGTAGGCGACGTACAGGAGGCGGCGATCGGGGATGTATTCCATCGCGCGGAGATCCCCCGCGTGTCTCAGCCAGAAGGGCGCCGCCGCGCCGGACGCGGTTCGCGCGTCGATCCATCCCTCCGGCGTCGCCCATGCCGCGGCTCCCGCGTGGCCCTGCCCGCCGGCGCCGAGGAGCGCCGTGCCGGGGAGGGCGACGTCGAAGCGCCGCCCGTCCTTCTCGAGAGTCCACGCGGCTTCCCGAGGCGAACCGAGCCCGACGCCGTGGAGGATCTCCGGGATCCCGAAATACATCGGAACGACCTGCCGGAGGCCCTCGTCGTTGTCGTGCGGCACCGTCTCCGCGACGCGCCGGAACGCCTCTTCGACGTTGACGCCGCCGACGGCGACGAGCTTCGCGCCGACGAGGTCCCTTCGGGCCGGCTCCGCGGCGCGCACGAAAATGCCGTCCGAGAACGCGTACAGCCGCGCGCCGACGGCATGGAACCCGAGCTTCGGATTGAAGAAGGGCGTCAGGCTCGTGTGGCCGTCCCCGATCTTCGCGACGAGACGCATCAACCCCACGGCGAGCTCCTCCCGATCGACCGACGGGATCGCGGCGTCGAGCGCCGCGACGGCGCGCTCCCACTCCGCCCGCGACACGTCGTGGAAAGCGTTCGCGTGGAGGCGCGGCAGCCCCTCCGCGAGCGCGCGCAGGTCGTCGCGCCGGGCGGAGAGGTCGTCGGGGATTTGCGCGCCGAGACGCGCCGCGAAGGCCGCGCCGAGAACGAAGACGATCCGTCGAATCCACATGGGTCCTCCTTCACAACGACAAATGTCGATATTCATCGCGAGCGCCCGCGCTTTGCCCAGACGCGCGAATCACCGCGAGGTCCTCTCGGCGTGGAAGGCGGGTCCGGCGGCCGGCCGCACGCCCGGCAGGAGCAGCGCCGTGGCCGCGGCGACCGCGACAGCCGCGGCGATCCGGCGGCGGCGCCGCGGACTCGAATCGGCGATCCGCCTCAGCCGGCGCGCGAGCTCCGCGGCCGGTCCGGTCGCGGCGACGCTCGCCGCCGGCCGCCCGGCTCCCGCGAACGCGGCCGCCGCGACGAGCGCCCGGCGGTACGTGTCGCGGGAAACCCGGCGGAGGACCGCGTCGTCGCACCGCTCCTCCCGGATCTCGCGCCGCCGGGCGAGGAGGACGCGGGCGATCGGATGGAACCACCAGAACGCCGCCACGAAGCCCTCGAAAGCCGCCATCGCCGGATCGCGCCTCGCCAGGTGCTCCCTCTCGTGCAGGATCACCGCCTCGAGCTCGCCCTTCGCGAGCGCGGCCGCGAGCCGCTCCGGCAGCAGGATGCGGCCGCCGACCGCGCACGGAACCGCGACGTCCTCCGAGATCCAGGCTTCAGCCGCGGCGGACACGCCGGCGGCGGAGCCCTCCAGCGGCCTCGACCGCCGGACCCAGCCCCGGGCCCGACGGCGGACGGCAACGAGGCGCGCGAGGGACACGGCGAAACCCGTGCCGTGCAGCAGGGCGATCGCCGCGCACGCCCCCACGCCGCACCGGGAGAAGAACGCCCGCGGCGACGCGTCGAACCGGCTGAAGACGCCGGTCGGGAACGGAAGCATCGGCGGGACGACGAATTTCGCGAGCGCGATCGACAGGAGAGCGGAGCGGAACCTCGGCGACGATCGCGGCGACGCCGCGGCAAACGCAAGGAGGAGAGCCGCGACGAGGCTTCCCTGAAGCGTCATCTGGAAGAGATGCAGCGCCCACTCGCGGGCGACCGCCGATCCCGCGCTCACGATGCGTCTCCCCGACCCCGCTCGCCGAGGGTCTCGACGAGCCGCCGGAGCTCTTCGATCTCCTCCTTCGACACGGGCTCCGCGTAAAGTGTGGAGACCACGGACAACCGGTCGCCGCCGAAGACCCGTCGGACGAGGCGGCGCAGCAAGCCCTCCATCGCTTCGCCCGACTTCCCGGACGCCCGGTAGAGGTAGGCTTTCCCGCTCTCCGCCGGCCGGCGCGCGACGAGCCCCTTCGCCTCCAGCCGTCCCAGGAGCGTTGCGACCGAGGAATGCGAGAGCGGGCGGGTCGGCCGGAGCGCCTCCCGGATGGCGCGGGCGTCGAGCTCTCCTCCTTGCCTCAGACACGCGAGGACTTCCAGCTCCGCCGCCGGGGGCGGGATTCCGGATCGCCGGGACGCGGATCGCCGCGCGAATCGTGACATCTGTCGATATAGGACGGCGGTCGGACGAAAAGGTTTCGCCGGCTCCGGTCAGGATTTCGCGAGGGAGGCCCGCACCCGGATCACGCCCGGCTCGACCGTGAACGTCACGGGGAACTCCGGGCGGCGGATCTCGCCGTCGACATGGGCGAAGAGCGGCCGGTCCGCCGAGAGCATGAACGACGCGCCGCGGAAGAAAGACGCCTTCGGATGGGTCCGGTGCGCGCCGGTCAACGCCTTCGGCAGGTTCGCGAGCGTCGCGAGCCGCCCGAGCGCGCCGAAGAGGCACGCGTCGAGGAGGCCGTCGTCCGGCCGCGCGTCCGGCGTGAGGAGGAACCCGCCGCCGCACGACGGCCCGTTGCCGATCGCGCAGAGGAGGGCCCTCTCCTCCCGGCGAAACCCGGCCCCCTCGAGACGAAGGACCGGCGCTTCGAACGTCGCGATCGTGGCCACCGCCGCGAGCAGGTAGGCCGGCAGGCCGCGCAGCCGGGTGAACGCCTTCGACCGGGCCGCCGCCGCGCCGTCGAGGCCGACCCCGACGCCGTTGAAGAAGAGCTCGCCGGCAAAGCGGCCGAGATCGAGCCGCTTCTCGGCTCCGGCGGCTGCGACCTCCACCGCCGAGAAGACATCGTTCGGGGATCCGATCGTGCGCCGCGCGTCGTTTCCCCCGCCGCCCGGAATGAACGCGAGGACCCCCCGTCCGCCGCTCGCGCCGAGCGCCTGGACGACCTCGTGCACGGTGCCGTCCCCGCCGAGGACGGCGACGACGCCGTCGGCTTCCTTCGCGGCGAACTCTCGCGCGAGCTCGGTCGCATGGCCCGGAGCGAGCGTGCGCACGATCTCGAACTCCGCGCCGAGCTCGCGCAGCCGGCGAGTCACGGGCGCCGCCTCGGACCGGGCGCGGCCGTTCCCCGCAACGGGATTCAAGACCACGCGGATCGGAGATTTCATTGGGATATTCTTCGCTTCCCATGATTCTGAAGGTTTCCAAGCTCGGCGTCAAAGTCCTGCGCGAAGTGGCCGTCGACGTGGACCCGAAAGCCGTCGCCCGGGGCGCTTTCGAGCCGTTCGTAACCATGCTCATGGACACGATGCGCGAGTACGACGGCACCGGCATCGCCGCGCCTCAGGTCTTCACGGGACTGCGCGTGTTCCTCTACGAGGTCGTTCCCGAACGGCGGAACAAGAAGGAGAAGGCCGTCGCCCCGACCGTCTACTTCAACGCGCGCTACGAGCCGGTCGGCGACGAGATGGAGACCGATTCCGAGGGATGCCTTTCGCTGCCGTTCCTCTGGGGAGGCGAGGTCCCGCGGTACAAGAAAGTCCGCGTGCGGGCGATCGACCGGAAGGGAAAGCCGGTCGAATTCGAGGCGGAGGGGTTCCACGCCCGGGTCCTGCAGCACGAGATCGACCACCTGGACGGGATCGTGTACGTGGACCGGATGAAGGACCTCAAGTCGCTCGCCTACACCGTCAAGTTCGGGTAAGAGCCAGGCGCGGACCATACGCGCCGTTATACGGGACGCGGGCGACCGCTCTGGCTCCGAAGCTCCTTGTCGTTTGCCGCGACCGTGAGGCGCGGGGAGGCGGGACGACGCCAAGCGCCGCCGGGGCCGGGGTCAGCGCGAAGGGAGCTTCGCGAGCGCCCGTCGGGCCGTGTCGTTTCCCGGATCGAGCTCGAGGAGCCGAGAGTAGCTCTCGCGGGCGCAAGTGACGTCTCCGGCTGCGGAGCACGCCTCGCCAAGGCTGTCGTAAACGTTCACCGAATCGGGGTACGACTCCGCGTTCAGACGAAACAAGAGGACCGCGAGCGAAGTCTTGCCTTCCCCGAGGAGGGAGTAGCCGAGAGAATTCGTTTCACGCTCGGTCTGGATCCACGACGTCTCCGGCGAGGACTTGAACGCCCGATAGGCTCGATCGAGACCGGTCGAGTCCGCCGCCGCGATCGCCGCGGTGAGCGCCGCGGTGAGAGACCGGTACCTCACGATCCGGTCCATCGCGGGGTCCACGTTGTTCCGGTATTCGTCGAACGACAGCTCCGTCGGCACTTCCGGATTCGTCCGGGTCCCCGCGTGGCGGCCGGCGTCCGTGTAGAAGAACGTCGAGACGGAAACGACGAGGCCGCTTTCCGGCAGCGTCACCCTCTCCGGGTCGCCGTATTCATTCGGACTCGCGCCCGTGGGCTCGCCGACGAAAATCGGGCTCGCCAATTTCGAAAGGTCGTTCACGAGGTTTTCCGCCGCGGAAAACGTTTCGCGGCCGATCACCACGAAGAGCCTCCCCCGCTCCCCGAGCCCCGACGCGAGAACTGCCCGCACGATCGGCGCGTTCAGTTGATTGTTGCCGCCGGCGTTCTGGCGAACGTCGAGCACGAGCTTTTCAACCGGATGCGCCCGGGCGAACGCCGGGATCGCGCCGAAGAACTGAGCGATCGTTTCTCCGGGCCGATTCGCCACGATGTTGAACTGAATGTAGAGCAGGCGATTCTTCTCATCGTACGATTTCCGATAGAACGTCGTCGGGTCAACGAGCCAGAGCGGCGGCGGGTTTGCCGCGCCGTCGCGGGCGTCGATCCAGCCGGGCGGGTTCTTGAATGGCAGGAGATCGCCGAGGACGTCTGATCCGACAGCCGCGCCGGGCGCGAGCTCCGCCGCGATCACCCTCCCTTCCTTTTCGAAGCGGTAGGCGACCCGGCCGTCTCCGGAAATCAGCCCGAGCCCGTCGAGAATTTCCGGAATCCCCAGGTACTTCGGCACGACGAGCTTCAGGCCCTCGTCGTTGTCTCGGGAGACGATCGGCGCGATGCGCCGGATAGCCTCGTCCACTCCGACGGTTCCGACCGTCGTGAGCCGCGCACCGATGAGATCTCGGTGCTCGGCGTCAGCCGCGCGAACGAAAATGCCATTCGAGAACTGGTAGAACCGAACGGGCACGGAGTGAAATCCGAGCTCCGGCCCGGCCAACGGCGAGAGCACCGTGTGCCCGTCCCCGATCATCGCGACGAGTTTCATGAATCCGACCTTCGTCTGGTTCGGCGAAAGCGTCGGGATTCGGGCGTCGAGGTCCGCGACCGCGGCCCGCCAATCCGACTCGCGAACCGCGTGGAACGGCCTCGGGTGTCTTCTCGGAAGTTCGGCGGCGAGCGTCACGAGGTCCCGGCGCCATTGCTCGGCCGATCGCGCGGGCGCCGGCGCCGCCGACGCGACAGACCAGAAGAGACCGGTCGCAACCGCAGTCGAATTCCGGATCCATCTCATGACAGCCGCTCCCTCTGGCGTCATCTACGCGGCACCGGAAGGAAAGTTGCAGGAGATCCGTCAGGGCCCGAGCCTCCGGTGCTCGACCATGATGCACTTGTTCATCACGACGTCGAGCCCCGCGGCGCGCGCCTTCTCGGCCGAGGCGTTGTGGGCGAGGCCGAGCTGCATCCAGACGGCCTTCGCGCCGGCCGCGATCGCCTCGTCGACGATCGCGGGGATCGCCTCGACGCGGCGGAACACGTCGACGATGTCGATCGGCACCGGCACGCTCGCGAGGTCGGGATACGCCTTTTCCCCGAGGACTTCCCCGACTCTCGGGTTGACGGGGATCACGCGGTAGCCCCGGTCCTGCAGGTACGCCGCGATTCGGTGGCTGTCGCGCGCGGGATCGTCCGACAGCCCGACGACGGCGATCGTCTTCGCCTCCGAGAGCAGCCGGCGGATCTCCTCGGTCGACGCGTTCTTCTTCGGCAGCTCGCATACGGGATCGCTCATGCGTCCTCCGGCAACCTATTGTCCGACCTGGCCGTCGGAAACGCCAGCCGACCCCCTTCGAAGTATCGCGGTTCCCACCGTCCGCATCGCCTCTTCCGCCGCGGCCTGCTCGCGCTGAGCGGCGGGGAGCCCGCCGAGTTGAGCGACGCGGAACGCGATCGCTTCAACCCGGCGGCGCCGTACTCGATGCATCGGCGCGCCCGACATTGATATATTCGGATCGATGGCGCGTTTGGGAGCAAAGCAGCCCGTCGCGGCCGGTCCGCCGGCCCGCCCGCTCGACACGATGCCTTCCGGCTCCGCGGACTTCTTCACGACCCGTCTGGACAACCTCGTCGCGTGGGCGCGCAAGAACTCCCTGTGGCCCCTCCCGTTCGGCACCGCCTGCTGCGCCATCGAATACATGTCGATCGTCTCCTCTCATTACGACCTGGCGCGCTTCGGGGCCGAGGTCGTGCGCTTCTCGCCGCGCCAGGCCGACCTCCTGATCGTCGCCGGCACGGTCGTCGACAAGCTCGCGCCCGTCCTCCGGAAGA